>NZ_JBSKHT010000001.1:0-202664 GCF_057128745.1 Pseudomonas rosaeacicularis | reverse complement strand
CTGTAGGAGCGAACTTTTTCGCGAGGCGGTCGTTCGGCAACACCTGTTAATTGCCAGTTCGAATGATTCGCGAACAAGTTCGCTCCTACAGGATTGCGTTGTGCCCTAGCATCTGCGCAAGCAAGACAATCGACAGTAAGAATGAAAGGTGAGGTGGTGTAAGCAGCCGCGTGCTGAACTGTAGGAGCGAACTTGTTCGCGAAGCGGTCGTTCGGCAACATCTGTTAATTGCCAGTTCGAATGATTCGCGAACAAGTTCGCTCCTACAAGGGAATCGCCGTCTGATCGCTACGCGGTTGCCTCACGACTGGTGCTTGCAACGCGCGTATGCCACAGCGTCGGTGCGAGGAAGACCATCGACAGCACGCAGGCGATGATCAGCAGAATGAAGCCGCCATCCCAACCGAAGTGGTCCACGGTGTAGCCCATCAGCGCACTGGCCGCGACAGAGCCGCCCAGATAACCGAACAGCCCCGTGAAACCTGCCGCCGTGCCTGCCGCTTTCTTCGGTGCCAGTTCAAGCGCCTGCAAGCCGATCAGCATCACCGGGCCGTAAATCAGGAATCCGATGGACACCAGAGCGATCATGTCGACAGTCGGGTTGCCCGGCGGATTGAGCCAGTAGACCAGCGTCGCGATGGTCACCAGGAACATGAACACCATGCCCGTCAGGCCGCGGTTGCCACGGAAAATCTTGTCCGACATCCAGCCGCACAGCAGGGTCCCTGGAATGCCTGCCCACTCATAGAAGAAGTACGCCCACGACGTCGTATCGACCGTAAAATGTTTGGCTTCTTTCAGATACGTCGGCGCCCAGTCGAGCACGCCGTAGCGCAGCAGGTAAACGAACACGTTGGCCAGCGCGATGTACCACAGCATCTTGTTGCGCAGCACATATTTGACGAAGATTTCCTTAGCGCTGAATTCTTCCTCATGGCTCGCGTCATAGCCTTCCGGGTAGTCGTTCTTGTACTCCTCGATCGGCGGCAGACCCACCGATTGCGGCGTGTCGCGCATGGTCACGAAGGCAAACACGGCAACCAGCAGCGGCACGGCGGCTGGCACGTAGAACGCCGCGTGCCAATCATTGGTCCAGCCTAGGCCGAGCAAAAACAGGGGGCCGATCAAACCGCCACCCACGTTGTGCGCCACGTTCCACACCGACACCACACCGCCGCGCTCTTTCTGCGACCACCAATGCACCATCGTGCGCCCACTCGGCGGCCAGCCCATGCCTTGTGCCCAACCGTTGATGAACAGCAGGATGAACATGATCGTCACGCTGGACGTCGCCCAGGAAGAAAACCCGAACACGAACATCACCGCCGCTGACACCAGCAGGCCGAAGGGCAGGAAGTAGCGAGGGTTGGAGCGGTCCGACACGATGCCCATCAAGAACTTCGACAGCCCGTAAGCAATCGCAATCGCCGAAATGGCGACACCCAATTGGCCGCGCGTGTAGCCCTCGTCAATCAAGTAGGGCATCGCTAAAGAGAAGTTTTTCCGAAGCAGGTAGTAACCTGCGTAACCGAAGAAGATACCAGCGAAAATCTGCCAGCGCAGTCGTCGGTAAGTGCTGTCAACGCGTTCCTCGGGCAAGGGCGCCTGGTGTGCGGCAGGGCGGAAGAAGGCAAACATCGTGTCTCTCCATATTTTTATTTATAGTGTTCTGCGAATCCGAATATTACATTTTCATTACAGAAAATAGGAAGGCTTCTCATCGGATATACCGCAATAAACATGGGCTTTGACGTGTTGGAATATGAACATGACGTGAATGTGTAACCAGAGACGTCATGTTTAGGATGGGTCCTACATGAGAACCGGACTCGATAACCTTATTACCGCTGACTAGCCGCCCTACCATCCCAACCATCAATTCGATGGCAACGGATGGGAAGTCAGGATGAGGGTTTGCGCGTTTATAGGTTTGTTACTTTGTTCGTTTAAAGCCTTTGCTGCGGACGTCAGCCTGGTTCCGGTGCTGACCCCCAAGCCGGTATTCCCGAGTCAGCTGATCAGTAAACGCTACGCCGGCAAAGTACGCGTCCACTTGACGGTCGCGGCGCATGGCGGAATTCAGGCCGCGAAAATAATCGAGAGCAGTCACCCAAAATTCGTCGAGGCCACTCAACAAGCAATGGTTAAGTGGCGGTTTCGGCCATGGAGTACGGAAAACGGTGAGCCCACAAAACTGGAGATCACCGTGCCTATTCTTTTCGGGGCGCGTGGCATCGAACCCTTCTCCTCCGAGATAACCATCGGCCTGCGCAACGTCTTGTGCGCGTATCTCAACTACGAAGTGAAAACCAGCCTGAGCGACTTTGCGGACGAGCCGCTGAAAAAGGTCGATGTGTTTTGGTACGCCAACGAGTTCGTGACCGGCGCATATGTCGCGACGCAAGTGCCCGAGTCAAGCAAACGCAATGCATTGGTCGGACAGCTCGAAAAAGCTATCCCGCGAATCGTTAAACAGTGCAGCCGCAATCCGGACCATCCCGTTGCGTATTACCTGCCGAAGGGGATTCGGGATGTGTTGGTGGGGTTGTGATGGGCAGCAGAACCGTAACCAAAAAGAGAGTTCAAGCCGCGTTGGCAGTGCTAACCCTGGCGGCCATCCTGTCCACCAAGTGCGCACTGGCGGAAGATTCAGGCCCCCAATTCGATCGCTACGTCTCCCCCACATTCCCATCGGGCCTGCGTGGAGGAAAGCTCACTGGCGACGTGAAAGTCAGCTATCGCATTCATCACGACGGCTCGGTCAGCGATATAAAGGTGCTGGGCAAACCAGACCGAAAGTTCTCCCGCGCCGTTGTCTACGCCGTGAGCCGATGGCGTTTCAAGCCTTGGGACGTCAGCTACAAAAAACCGGCAATGGTGCGGGAGTCGGTGGAATACCTGTTTGGGATGGATCGGGTGGAGCAACGGCTGCGGATGATTATGCTCAGGCGGGGTGAGTAGGATGTTGATGAACGGCTAGAGACTCGGTTGATATAGATCTCGATGCCAAGCCGAAACGCAGATTCCATCTCTGGAATCTGCGTTTTTGTATCCCAAACAGAGGCTATTTGTTGGTTTTACGCATCAGGATGCGAGGCCAGCCCCCACTTGCGAAGCTTTCAAATAAGGGCCGATGTCGGACGCAAATTGGCTCATCGCAGCATCAATACTGCGCTTGAGCTTTACAGTCGCCTGCTCGATTGCCGCTGTAGCCGCAGGGCCCGGGATGAAGCGAATTTCCATGGCTTCTCGCACAACTGGCGATTCGCCTTGATTAATTGCGCCCTCAATCCGCGCTTCTACTGTCGCTGGGACAGCGGCTAGTTCAAGCGCCAGCCTTGCTTCCCTTAATGCTTCTTCTTCGGCCATGCGCTGGGCAAAAGCTTGAGCAGCGGCCTCGGCTTGTTGCTGTGCCAATTGTCGAGCAGCGGCTTCGGCTGCCAAACGAGCCACTTCTTCAGCCTGACGCTGGGCCAACTGACGTGCCGCTTCCTCTGCTAGGCGTTGCGCCAACTGTCGGGCCGCTTCCTCGGCTTGCCGTTGAGCCAGTTGACGTGCTGCTTCTTCAGCCTGGCGTTGCGCCAGTTGTCGCGCCGCTTCTTCGGCTTGGCGTTGAGCCAATTGCTGGGCTGCCTCTGCCAGTTGCGTCTGAACGACTGCCGTTTGATTCAAGAAGTTCTCCAGAAACCAGGCACCTTCACTGGCGAGTATCTGTCGGCGGATTTCAAGGAAATAAGGCGCTACCCCAGTCGTGTCGACGCTCCCGCTGGACATGCCATTGAACTCATCCAAAGTCAAATGTGGAGGTACCGCTTCGTAGCCAGCAGGAAGCGAAGCGAGCTTGGCATTTCTTATATGCCATGCGACATCTCGGTATCTGTCTACCGTCTGAAGCTCGGACATGCCAGCAGTGGACCCCAAGTGTGCTGCAATTTCACCTTGCAGCACTTGAGGCAGTTGTTGTAGAAAAGCAATGTAGCTAGTCATTTTTTCGTTCCTTCGAGTCTTATTGTTTAATTTCGCACTGTTTTATTTTTGGATTCTAAAGCAACCCCAAACATACCGTTCTTTGTGGGACCACCACCTTAAGAAGCGACTGCCCCCACAACTCATTCGCTAATCTTCGTCGCAATCAAGAAACAACTCATACTCTTTCGCGAGCACTGTCCCAGACACAACTTCAATTAGCGCAATCTGCTCTAAATTAAGCTTATAGGTAAATACACACTCATCATCGTCCTCCCACCCCATTATTTTTTTCAAACTCGCAATATCGATCGAAATATCTTGGCGATAGACAGGAAAATCACTGTCGTGTGGATAGCCAACGATGTAGTGAATCATGGTTCTATTCTCCGCGTAGGGTCAGCAGGTTTTGTTTGTTCTCCGGTTTCATGGTCAAACTCTCCCATATGCTTCCCTTGTTTACTATATAGCTCAACTTTCCCGTGACGTGAGTCCCATTCGAGAATATTTCCATCTCGAGTAATCCAGCGATGGCGAAGGCTGCCACCGCCCTGAGTTGGGGTCTTCGCCTTAGCTTTTACCGCATTCGGAAATGCGGCCAAGGTATTAGGCCGTGGATAGTATCGATGATCCCCAGCACGCTGATTGAAGACTGCATATAACGGGTCGATTCCAGAGTCAGCCGGGAATACGATGATGTAGTCATCGAAATCCACCTGATCATAAGTCGGGAAACCGCTCAGGTCATTTGCAATGGGTGATACATCAGTCCCCGGATCGGCCGGCAGAACCGGTCGTTCGCTTGGAGAGTATGTGAAGCTGCTATCTGGAGTGATGGCAGGCGTCCAGACCAAAGAAGGAGCTGTTTCGCCGTCGCGACTGAATTCGTACGTCTTGTTATCCGAATTGAATACAAGCGAACGGACGCGAACCTGAGTGCCGACGGTTACTCCGTCGGTTTTGGCCCAGACAGTTCTAACCTCACCGTCAGCTTCGTCAAAACTCAGTCGATGCGAGACGTCCACGGTGCCGAGTCGGCCGGCGACGAAGCCTAGATCTAGTCCTGAAGAGATGTCTAATGCCGAAGCCGCAGTTGCGAGGACTGCCGGAGGCATTTCACCACTCCCCAACTCCGTTGGATAAAACGATGCGATATGCGGCAGCGCCCTGGCGAAAGTTCTCATCGCTTGTCTAATAAAGAGTTTCTTCGCGACCTCAGTCGCTATGTCTTTGATCGTCGGGATTTCTTGCGTGGGAAGATTCGGACCCGCAACAATGGACCAAAGCCGGTTTAACTCAGTGGACTGCCAGATAGAAATTTCGGAGTTAACATTTGAGCCGCTATATGCGCCGTTTTGTAAAGCCCATGCTTGCTCGGCATAGGCCTTGGAGAGCGCTTCGGACCTTTCGTTAAGCTGCATTTCCGACTCAGAAAGCATTACGACTTCAAGCGCATCGGCATATGCTGCGGTCCACGCTGTATGCACTAGATGGGCCTGTTCGGCGGTAGTGCTTCGGGACAGTAAAATTGCCTTATATTGTTCGCCGTCAATGCCTCGCGGGTCTGATTCAGCAAACGAATTGGCACTGTTTACCTTCTGGACCCGCAAGCCCGACTTCTGCGCGATCAGATAATTGACCCGAGCCTTTTCTTTCAGAATTGCTTCGGGCAATTGCTGCCCGGTGCCTGAAGGCGCTGGTACTTCTGATCGAACCTGTGAATGCAGAAGTTCAGCCAATGCAGCTTTGGCACTGGAATGTTTCTGGTCAAGATCTGCTCGTACTGCGTGCTGTGCTTGCGAAAGCGAATTTACCGCTTGTCGATGAGCAGCCTGCACACGCTCGCCCTCGGCTTGAGCCTGGGCAGCGGCCCTGACTTTAGCCTCTGCGTGCGCCCTCGCTTGGGCTTCTGCTTCAGCTCTTGCCTGTGCTTCAGCATGTGCCCGCGCCTGCGCCTCAGCGGCGGCTATTGCCTGTGCCTCAAGTTGCTCCTGTGCGGCTTGCAGAGCTTGAGCAGCCGCCTCCCTAAGGGCCTGCTCTTTCAGCCGGGCTTCGTTTTCCCGGCGAAGTTTGTCTCTTTGACGTAGGCGTTTTCTTTTCGGGCTGGAAAGAGTTCCAGCCCGGCCGCCCTCTCCGCCGCCTCTATTTCCACCAAAACCTACAGTCCATCCACTATTCGATCCAGAACTTAAGCCTCCTCCAGACCCATACGGATTTCTATCAGATACTGCTACTTCCTTTGGGTTGTACTTAAAAATTATATTTTTTTCCTGATCATCACTCATACAGTTTCTCCTTATTAGCTGTATGGCAACGACGTAATCGAATTAAAGAAAGCTTTGCAATCCGTCAACGACTTTATTTCCAGAAGGAATGTGTAACTTTATACGTACAAATAATCTCATTAGATATTAATAAAAAGCCTCGCCAAATGACGAGACTGGTGATTACTAAAAAACCTATCTGACCCCAACAACCACCTTCCCAACCGCCCGCCTCTGCCCCAACGAATCAATCGCCTCCCCCGCCTCACTCAGCGAATAAACCCTCGATACCAGCGGCTTTAACTTCCCCTCTCCAAACCACTTAAACAACTGCCCAAAGTTCGCCGCATTGTCCTGTGGTTGCCGTTGAGCGAACGCGCCCCAGAACACGCCGACCACAGAAGCGCCTTTGAGCAGCGCCAGGTTCACTGGCAGCTCAGGAATACGCCCGCTGGCAAATCCAACCACCAGCAATCGGCCGTTCCAGGCGATGGAGCGCACGGCGAGGTCGAAGAGGTCGCCGCCGACCGGGTCGTAGATGACGTCGACGCCGTTGCCGTCAGTGATGCGTTTGAGTTCGTCTTTGAGGTTGGTTTCGGTGTAATTGATCAGGACGTCGGCGCCTGCGTTTTTGGCGACTTCGAGTTTTTCGGCGCTGCTGGCCGCGGCGATGACGCGGGCGCCCATGGCTTTGCCAATTTCCACAGCGGCCAGGCCCACACCGCCAGAGGCGCCCATGACCAATAACGTTTCGCCGGGTTGCAAATTGGCGCGCTGCTTGAGTGCGTGCATCGACGTGCCGTAGGTCATGCTGAATGCGGCCGCGGCGGTGAAGTCCATGCCATCCGGGATGGGCAGAACGTTGTAACCCGGCACGGCGACTTGCTCGGCGAAGCTGCCCCAGCCAGTCAGCGCCATCACGCGATCACCGACTTTCAGGTGCGCGACCTTTTCACCCACGGTTGACACCACGCCCGCTGCCTCGCCGCCCGGCGAAAACGGGAACGGCGGTTTGAACTGGTATTTGCCCTCGATGATCAGCGTGTCCGGGAAGTTGACCCCGGCGGCGTGTACCTCCAGCAGGATTTCATTCTTCTTCGGGACTGGGCTCGCGACGTCTTCCAGCACCAGGTTTTCGGCAGGACCGAAGGCTTTGCAGAGCAGGGCTTTCATCGGGGCTATTCCTTTTGGAGTGATGGCCGATAAGTGTAGGTAGAGGGGTTGCGTGGTCAATGAGCATGCCCGGGCCTGATAAGCGTGCATAAGCTGAAGTAAGCTGTGGCGCAAATGCAGATTGAGGAGTGGATTGTGAAAGCGTGGACCCTGATGTTGCTGGCCTTGTCGATGCCTGTTGTGGCGTTGGCTGAAGAAGGCGGCAAGGAAGAAGAGGTAAACAAAGTGGCGTATGTCGCGCTGACACCGCCTTTCGTGGGCAATTATTCGCTGGACGGCGGCCCCAAGCTGCATGTCTACAAAGCCGATGTCGCGTTGCGCGTGACAGGTGCCGACGCGCAGAAGGCCGTGAAAACCAACGAGCCGCTGATTCGTAACCAGCTTGTGGCGCTATTCACCCAGCAGACTGTCGACAGCATGAGCAACGTCGACGCCAAGGAGAAGTTGCGCCAGGAAGCGTTGAAGCAGGTTCAGCAGGTGATGAACGAGGAAACCGGCAAGCCTGTGGTTGAGGATTTGTTGTTCAACAACTTTATTGCGCAGTGACGGCATAACAATCAGTGACGTTTGTGTGTAGGAGCTGCCGAGCAACGCGAGGCTCCGGGGTCGCGCTCGACCGATGCAAATTTTCTGACACACCGCTATCGCAGCCTCGCGCTGCTCGTCAGCTCCTACAAAAAAACGGGGTTACTTCAGGGCCAACACCGCCGCCCATTGCTCATCGGTCACCGGCATCACGGATAGCCGACTGCCCTTCTGCACCAGCGGCAAATCCTCCAGCGCAGTTTGTTGTTTGAGAAACGTCAGGCTCAGCACAGAGGGGAAGGCCTCGACGAAGGCAACGTTGATCGCGCTCCAGGGGTTTTTCTCTTTGCTGGCCTTGAGGTCGAAATAATGACTTTTCTTGTCCAGCGCGGTGGGGTCGGGGTAAGCGGCTTCGATGATTTTGCCGATGCCTGCGATGCCGGGCTCAGGGCAACTGGAGTGGTAAAAGAAGAATTGGTCACCGATGGCCATTGCTCGCAGAAAGTTGCGCGCCTGGTAATTGCGAACCCCGTCCCAGCGTGCCTCTCCCAGCTTTTGCAGATTGCGGATAGAGAACTCATCGGGCTCGGATTTCATCAACCAATAGGCCATCTTTTTTCCTCCAGAAGAACAATTGGGCAGGTTGTCCTACGCTTTTATGACAAATCGACAGTCGGTTGGCGCCAGCATTTGCGTGTGCGATGACGTTGCCTCAGAATGCGCGGATTTTAAGGGTACACCGTTACTCGGCCTATCGAAAAAAGCCATAAACGGGAGGTCTTGATGCGCCAAAGGGAGGCAGTCAATGAAACGCAAGCCGGATTTATTGTGGATATTGGTTATTTTGTTCGGCTTGGGCATCGTGACGACCGGTTACGCACAGAGCTTGTGGTCCGCCAAACCAGACGCGCCCGTTGAAATCACCCAACAGCAGCCTAAACAAGGCCATCGCTGAATCAATGTAGCAGCGCAGAATTCAAACTTTCTGCGCTAAATACCAACGCTTATCCGACACCGTCCCCTGCAGCGGCACATCCCAACTGGCCTGCGCCAGTCTTCGCACCTTCTGACACTCATGCGCCATACCCAGCAGTACCGGCTTTTGCCAGGCTCTCCTGCGCGCCAGATACGCCAGGCTGCGATCGTAAAACCCGCCGCCCATTCCCAGTCGACCGCCTTCATCATCGAAACCCACCAGCGGCATCAGGATCAGATCGAGCGCCCAGATCTTGCGCTGGCGACGGGCGTTGATGTGTGGCTCGGGGATGCGAAAGCGATTGGGCCGAAATTTTTCACCCGGCCGCACGCGCTGGAACACCATCTTCGTGCTTGGCCAAGCGTTCAGGACTGGCAGATACGTTGCCTTGCCACGACGCTGCGCCTCACGCAGCAACAAGCGAGGATCGATCTCCCCATCCATCGGAAGGTACAGCGAGACGTGTCTGGCGCGGCGAAACAGCGGATGCTGAGCGAGCTGGAGGTATAAGCCACGAGCAGCGGCACGCTGTTCGGCGCGCGACAGTGAGCGGCGTGCCTTGCGCAATTGACGGCGAAGCTGCGGGCGGGAAAGTGAGGCGGGATCAGTCAGGGAAGCAGAGCCGGAAGAGGTCATGCAAGCTGGTCCGTAGATGCTGAGGGGTTACGCGCTCGACGTGACGTTACGTCGAGATTCCCACCGCCAGACAAGACGTCCGGCCATGGGCAGATATTCGAAGACTCCCCGACGAACCGCTGTCGGTGTAGCCCTTGAACCCGAAAGTTCAAGGTGGAGATTGCAGGAGGTTTTAAGGCTTTCCGTCGAGCGGACATGCACACCAACCCCAACTTGCAACCCCCGTGGTTGTGCGTATCGGCTCAGGGACATGACCGACTGGCAAGCACTCCAGGGAGCGGTCGCCAGTATACCCAAACATCTGGCAAGTATCAGCCTTGCGGTTTTTCCGGATCCGTGGCAAGGACCAGGTCCACCCGATCCAGTAGATCCTTTACCTGCTCTCGCGTGGAACCGTTGGTCTGCAATTGGGGGACATCTTGCTTGTGCAGCAAATCGTGGGTGATGTTCAAGGCCGCCATCACCGCGATGCGATCAGCACCGATGACTTTTCCGCTGCTGCGGATCTCGCGCATCTTGCCATCGAGGTAACGCGCCGCGCTGACCAGATTGGTGCGCTCTTCCTGGGGGCAAATGATCGAATATTCTTTATCGAGGATCTGAACGGTGATGCTGTTGCCATTGCTCATGTGTCTTGCTCCAGGGCCTTGAGGCGCGAAATCATTGACTCGACCTTTTGCCGGGCGATTTCGTTTTTTTCAATGAGGTGAGCGCGTTCCTCGCGCCAGGACTTTTCCTGAGCTAATAGGAGTCCGTTCTGGCTTTTTAGTTGCTCGACGCGATTGATCAATAACTCCAGTCGAGCCATCAGCGCTTGCAGGTCGGTGTCTTCCATTGTTTTCCACTGAATACTTTCAGATGAGCGGCGCAGAAGCTGGGCCGGAGTTCGCCTCGACATTGTGGGCGATACGCACCCGGATAGCTTGGGCATGTCTGCCGGTGCTAGGATACAAGGCCTCCATTCTAGACATTGCGCCGCTTGGCGCCTAGTTGCCCATGCCTAAACAGAATTCCCCGTACAACGCGTTCGCGACCCTGCTCAACGGCAGCGGTCATCCTGTGTCTCCCGCTGAACTGCACGGCTTGCTGCTCGGCCGCAGTTGTGCCGGCTCAGGCTTCGAAGCCGAAGGCTGGTTTGCCGACGCATCCATGCTGCTGGAAAAGGAGCCTGAGGATAACGTTCGTCAGGCTTTGATCGGTTTGCAAGAGATGGTCAAAGGTGAATTGACCAGCGACGACATGACCGTCGTTCTGCTGTTGCCCGGTGACGACGAACCACTGCCCGAGCGCGCAGCCGCTCTGGGTCAATGGTGTCAGGGCTTCCTCGCAGGCTTCGGTCTGGCGGGCGGCAATAACTCGCTGAGCCCTGAAGCCTCCGAAGTGCTGCAAGACCTGGCCGCCATCGCGCAGGTTCAGGACGCGCTGGAAGAGTCCGAAGACGGCGAAAGCGATTACATGGAAGTCATGGAATACCTGCGTGTCGCCCCGCTGCTGCTGTTCACCGAGTTCAACAAGAAAGCGGCGCCTGACGCCAAACCGTCTCTGCACTGATTGCTCATCCGCGCCGATTCGTCCCTTGTTACGCTCGTGCGTTTAGGGACGAAGCGCTCACAGAAGGCACCGCTCTTACCCATGATCCACATCCCTAAAGCCGAATACGCACGTCGCCGCAAAGCCTTGATGGCGCAGATGGAGCCCAACAGCATCGCCATTCTGCCGGCCGCCGCGGTCGCAATTCGAAACCGGGATGTCGAGCATGTGTACCGTCAGGACAGCGATTTCCAGTACCTGAGCGGCTTTCCCGAGCCGGAAGCCGTGATCGTGCTGATCCCGGGCCGTGAGTACGGCGAGTACGTGTTGTTCTGTCGCGAACGCAATCCGGAGCGCGAGCTGTGGGATGGCCTTCGCGCAGGTCAGGACGGCGCGATGCGTGATTTCGGTGCTGACGATGCGTTCCCGATCACCGACATCGATGACATCCTGCCGGGCCTGATCGAAGGTCGTGACCGGGTGTACTCATCGATGGGCAGCAACCCCGAATTCGACCGGCACTTGATGGAGTGGATCAACGTCATCCGCTCTAAAGCCAACCTGGGTGCGCAGCCGCCCAAAGAGTTCGTCGCGCTGGATCACCTGCTGCACGACATGCGTCTGTACAAATCAGCCGCTGAAGTGAAAGTCATGCGCAGCGCCGCCGAGATTTCTGCCCGTGCCCACGTCCGTGCCATGCAGGCCAGCCGCGCGGGGTTGTATGAGTTCAGCCTGGAAGCAGAGCTGGATTACGAGTTCCGCAAAGGCGGCGCGAAAATGCCAGCCTACGGGTCCATCGTCGCCTCAGGCCGCAACGCCTGCATCCTGCATTACCAGGAAAACGACGCCGTGCTCAAAGACGGCGATCTGGTGTTGATCGACGCAGGCTGCGAGATCGACTGCTACGCCAGCGACATCACGCGGACCTTCCCGGTCAGTGGCAAATTCTCTGCCGAACAAAAAGCGGTCTACGAGCTGGTGCTTAAATCGCAAGAGGCAGCATTCGAGGCCATCGGCCCCGGCAAGCACTGGAACCAGGCGCATGAAGCGACCGTTCGGGTCATCACTACGGGCTTGGTCGAGCTCGGCCTGTTGCAGGGCGATGTTGATGAACTGATCGCCGGCGAAGCGTACAAAGCCTTCTACATGCACCGCGCCGGGCACTGGTTGGGCATGGATGTGCACGATGTCGGCGATTACCGGGTCGGCGGCGAATGGCGTGTACTTGAAGTCGGCATGACCTTGACCGTTGAGCCCGGCATCTACATCTCGCCTGACAATCAAAACGTCGCGAAGAAATGGCGCGGCATTGGTGTACGCATCGAGGACGACGTCGTGGTAACCAAAAAAGGCTGCGAGATCCTTACCAGCGGCGTACCGAAATCGGTCGCTGATATTGAAGCGCTGATGTCCGCTGCCAGAACCCAAGCCGCATGAGCCGCTTCAATCTGGCAATCATCGGTGGCGGCCTGGTCGGAGCAAGCCTGGCGCTTGCGTTGCAGGCTGGGGCCAAGGCGCGGGGCTGGAAGATCGTGATGATCGAGCCCTTCGCGCCGGGTGACACCTATCAACCAAGCTACGACGCGCGATCCTCCGCGCTGTCGTTCGGTGCCCGACAAATCTACGAGCGCCTTGGCGTGTGGCAGCAGATAAGCCGTCGCGCCGAGCCCATCCGGCAGATTCAGGTGTCTGACAAGGGGCGCATCGGCGCTGCCAATCTGTCGGCGATACAAGAAGGCGTGCCTGCTCTGGGTTACGTGGTTGAAAACGCGTGGCTCGGGCAATGCCTCTGGCAGGGGCTGGACAAAGAAGTGGTCAGCTGGCGCGTGCCGGCCGAAGTGAAACAGATGCAGGCGCTGCCCGATGGCTATCGTCTAACGCTGAACGATGAAACCCAGCTCGACTGTGACCTGGCCGTGCTCGCCGATGGCGGTCGCTCCAACCTGCGCGAGCAACTGGGCATCGCCGTAACGACCCGGCCTTATGATCAGACTGCGCTGATCGCCAATATTACCCCCGGCGAAGCCCATTGCGGCCAAGCGTTCGAGCGCTTCACCGAGCAGGGCCCGATGGCGCTGCTGCCGCTGCCGGAAAACCGCTGCGCTCTGGTCTGGACCCGAAACGGCAATGACACGCAGCGGTTGCTCGAACTGGACGATCGTGCGTTTCTGGCTGAGCTGCAAAGCGTGTTTGGCTATCGGTTGGGCGCTTTGAAACAAGTCGGCGTGCGGCACGTTTATCCGCTGAACCTGATCGAAGCGCAGGAGCAGGTTCGCTCACATCTGGCCGTGCTGGGCAATGCGGCGCACAGCCTGCACCCGATTGCCGGCCAAGGCTTCAATCTGTCGCTGCGTGATGCCGCGTCCTTGGCCGAAGCGCTGCTGGCCAGTGACAACACGCCGGGTGATCTGGCAACGCTGCAAGCCTATGCACGGCGTCAACGCCTGGACCAAAGCCTGACCGTCGGGTTTTCCGATCAGGTCACGCGCCTGTTCGGCAGCGATCAACCCCTGATCACCGCCGGGCGCAATATCGGCTTGCTGGGTCTTGATTTGCTGCCATCGGCCAAACGCTGGTTTGCCCGTCAGGCCATGGGGCTGGGTACACGGGCCGATGTCTAACTTCCCTCGGCTTCGGCCACACGCGAGAACGATTTAAAGCATGGAAACGCGCGCAGATCTGCTGATTGTCGGGGCTGGAATGGTCGGTAGCGCCCTCGCGCTGGCGTTACAGAACAGTGGGCTGAACATTCTGCTGGTCGACAATAGCCCGCTGAGCGTCAAACCGTTCGATCCGACCGCAGCCTTCGAACCTCGGGTCAGCGCCTTGTCTGCCGCTTCTCAGCGCATCCTGCAGCGCCTCAATGTGTGGGACGGCATCGTCTCGCGCCGTGCCAGCCCCTATGGCGATATGGAAGTCTGGGACGGCAGCGGCACCGGGCAGGTGCATTTTTCCGCCGCCAGCGTGCATGCCGAAGTGCTTGGGCACATCGTCGAGAACCGGGTTATCCAGGATGCGCTGGTCGAGCGGCTCCACGATTGCGATGTGGGTTTGCTGGCCAATGCGCGGCTCGAGCAGATGCGCCGCTCCGGCGATGACTGGCTGCTGACGCTGGCAGACGGAAGAACGCTGCGCTCGCCTGTGGTGGTTGCGGCAGACGGCGCCAACTCGGCGGTCCGCCGATTGACTGGCACTGAAACCCGCGAATGGGACTACCTGCATCACGCCGTTGTCACCAGTGTGCGCACGACTAATTCTCACAAGAAAACCGCTTGGCAGCGCTTCACCGACGATGGCCCTTTGGCGTTCCTGCCTCTGGAGCGTGAGGGCGAGCACTGGTGCTCCATCGTCTGGTCAGTCACGCCCGCTGAAGCCGAGCGCCTGATGGCGCTGCCAGACGAACTCTTTTGTCGTGAACTGGAAGGTGCATTCGAAGGGCGTCTGGGGCCCGTGATCGCGGCCGATCCACGAGTTTGTGTGCCGTTGCGTCAGCGCCATGCCAAACGCTACGTCGCCGAAGGGCTGGCGTTGATCGGCGATGCCGCCCACACGATTCATCCGCTGGCCGGGCAAGGTGTCAATCTGGGCTTTCTCGATGCGGCTGTGCTGGCTGAAGTGCTGCATCACGCCGCAGGACGTGGCGAGCGTTTGGCCGATGAACGCGTATTGAGCCGCTATGAGCGTCGGCGCATGCCGCACAATCTTGCGCTGATGGCGGCGATGGAAGGCTTTGAGCGATTGTTCCAAGCCGATCCCCTGCCGCTGCGTTGGTTGCGCAACACCGGCTTGAAGATGGTGGATCAATCGTCCGAAGCCAAAGCGATGTTCGTGCGTCAGGCCATGGGCCTGACCGGGGATTTGCCGCAGCTGGCGCGGCTGTAGCGATCAATGAGGCACACGCGCAACCAGGTCTTGACCCACTCGGTTTCTGTAGGAGCCAACTTGTTGGCGAGCAGGCGGGTGTGGGGTAAACCTGATACACCGCCTCGCGAACAAGTTCGCTCCTACAGAGATTTGCATCGTACCAGTGGGAGCGGACCTGTCCGCGAATGCCTCAAGTCAGGCGAGTAGAGCCAAGCTCAATCAGCTACCGTCGCCGCCATGGGCTTCTTCAAAGAAATAGTCTTTCCAGCTATCAGCCTTGTTCTTCAGCACCCCCAACTCTTGCAGCTTGGTGGCGTAGATGAAGGTTTTCTGCGGCACGATGGTGAAGTCGATTTCCGGATCGGAGACGATTTTCTCAACGAACGGCAGCGGCAACTTCGACTTCTCTACATCGACGTAAGTCTTCGCGGCAGCAGGTTTGTCGGCCTTGATGATCTTCTCGGCTTCAGCCAGCGCGTCGTAAAACGCTTTGTAGGTCTTCGGGTTTTCGTCGTGGAATTTCTGCGTGGTGTAAAGCACGTTGAACGTGGCCTGACCGCCGAGGATGTCGTAGGAACTCAGAACCTTGTGCACCTTCGGGTTTTCCAGTTCCTGATACTGGAATGGAGGGCTTGAGAAGTGCGAGTTGATTTCCGAGCCGCCGGCCAGCAGCGCGCCAGTCGCATCCGGGTGAGGAATGCTCACGGAAATGTTGTCGAACTTCTTGAATTCGGCATCGCCGAAAAGCTTCGCGGTTTCGATCTGCAGTGTGCGCGACTGGAAGCCCACGCCTGCGGCTGGCACTGCAATCCGGTCTTTGTCGGTGAAGTCTTTCAGGGTTTTGACGTTGGGATTGTTGGTCAGCAGGTAGTTGGGCATCGAACCGAGAGAGGCGATGGCCTTGACGTTCTGCTTGCCCTTGGTGCGGTCCCAGATCGTCAGCATCGGCGGCACGCCAGCCGATACAACGTCCAGCGCCCCAGCCAGCAGCGCTTCGTTCATCGCGGTGGCGCCGGAGATGCTGTTCCAGTTGACTTCGATGTCCAGGCCTTCCGCCTTGCCGTGCTTCTCGATCAGTTTTTGTTGCTGAACGACGTCGAGGATCAGATAACCGATGCCGAACTGCTGGGCGATGCTGATCTTGCCTTCAGCATGGGCGCCGCTGCTCAGCAACGCACCGGTCAGGCCTAACGTTGCAGCCAGTGTTGTAAGCGTTGGACGCTTGAATGAAGAGACCATGAAATCCTCGCGATGAGACAAGTTAGGAGCGCAGCCCGGCGAATACGGTGGTCCGGTGCTTATAGCTTACTGTTACCGAACCATCGCCAATAAATACACAATTGGAATATCGATAGTTCTAGTTCGCCAGCATCAACGCTGCATGCCCCAGCGCTTGACGGTCAGCCGTTCGATATTGGCGAACAGCAGATTCTCTACAAGCAGGCCGATCAAAATCACCGCCACCAGCCCTGCGAACACTTTGTCGGTGTAGAGCTCGTTGCGGTTCTGATAGATGTACCAGCCCAGCCCGCCTTTGCCGGACGACGCGCCAAACACCAGTTCGGCTGCGATAAGGGTGCGCCAGGCAAACGCCCAGCCGATTTTCAAGCCCGCCAGAATCGACGGCAGCGCGGCGGGGATCAGGATGTACCAGACGAACCGCAAGCCCTTGAGCCCGTAATTGCGACCGGCCATGCGCTGGGTTTCCGAAACACCGAGAAAGCCCGCGTAGGTATTCAACGCCAACGCCCACAACACCGAGTGCACGAGGACGAACACCAGGCTGTTCTCGCCGAGCCCGAACCACAGCAGCGACAACGGCAGCAGCGCGATGGCCGGCAGCGGGTTGAACATCGCGGTCAAGGTGCCGAGCAGGTCGCGGCCCAGTTGGGTCGATACCGCAAGCGTGGTCAAACCGAACGCCAGGACGATGCCGATCACGTAACCCTTGATCAGCACCTTCAGGGAGATCCAGACTTTTTCCAGTAACTCACCACTGGCGATGCCGTCGAAGAAGGCGTGAGCGGTTTGCAGAAAGCTCGGCAGCAACAGGTCGTTGCCCTGAATGCGCGCAGCGATCTCCCAGATCACCGCCAAGGCAATCAGGATCACACTTTTGCGCACCCAGCTCTGTTGCCAGATGCGCTGCACGAGGGGGATGTCGCGGGCCAGGTCTTCCTGAGTGAAAGGCTCCAGCGCGACTTCGTATTCCTCGCGGATTGGGGGGGAAAGGCTCATGGAGAATTCTCTAGATAGGGCGACGCCGATTCTGTAGGAGCCAACTTGTTGGCGAGGGGACCTGATGCGGTGTGTCAGGTCCAATGCTTCGCGAACAAGTTCGCTCCTACAGAGATCGCGCAAATTAGTAAGCGATCCGAACGTCCTGGAAACGTATGTCCTGCTCAACCACAGGTTCATCGCCTTCATCGAACAGCAGCCGGTGAATACGCTGCGCCGAGGCCTGGAAATCAACACCGCCCAGGCTTTTCAGGTCGTACTGATGGCTGTTGATTTCAGCGCGTACGCGCCCCGGATGCGGCGACAGCAACAGAATTCGGTTGCCGATCACCAGCGCTTCTTCGATGGAGTGCGTGACGAACAGCAGCGTGAAGCGCACCTCGTCCCACAGCTCCAGCAGCTCTTCCTGCATCTTGCGGCGAGTCAGTGCGTCGAGGGCCGCGAAAGGCTCATCCATCAACAGGATTTTCGGCTGCATCGCCAGCGCACGGGCAATTGCCACACGGGCCTTCATGCCGCCAGACAAGGTGTGCGGATAAGCATCGGCAAACGCACTGAGACCGACCTTTTCCAGGTAATACCGCGCGCGCTCTTCGGCCTCAGGGCGCTTCAACGTGCGCGAAGCCAACAGCGGGAACATGACGTTCTGGATAACAGTCTTCCAGGGCGGCAGCTGGTCGAACTCCTGGAACACCACGATGCGATCCGGGCCTGGCTCTTTGACTTCCTGGCCGGCCAGACGAATCTTGCCTTCGCTTGGCTGGATGAAACCGGCCACCGCCTTGAGCAACGTGGATTTGCCACAGCCCGATGGGCCGAGCAGCACGAAGCGATCTGCCGGGTCGATCTCGAAACTAACTTGATGGGTCGCCCGCACCACGCGCTCGGGGGTGCGGTACTCAAGGCTGACGCCCTGCACTTGCAACAGCGGTTCAGCGTTGGGCTGATTGAGCGGTTGCGCGGTCGAGCCATTGCTAGCCGTGTGGCTTTGCAGAACAGCGTTCATGGAACTCTCCTGAATCAGAACGGCGCGTCACCCTGGATGGTGGTGCGGTGCAGGCGGCGACGTAGATGGTCGGGTGTGCCGCCTGCCAGGTGAATCAGGGAACGGTTGTCCCAGAAGACCATGTCGTTTTTTTGCCATTTGTGGCGGTAGACGCCTTCGGCTCGCACGCTGTGGGCGTACAGCTCAGTGAGAATCTGCTGACTCTCGTCTTCCGGCAGTCCGACGATGTGAGTGGTGAAACCTTCGCTGACGAACAACGCTTTGCGCCCGTTTTCCGGATGCGTGCGCACGATCGGATGGCTGACCACCACGACCTGGGCCAGCTGCTCGGCGCTCAAGGTCGGACGCCAGTTCTGCGCGTT
Organism: Pseudomonas rosaeacicularis; assembly: GCF_057128745.1. Classification (NCBI taxonomy): domain Bacteria; kingdom Pseudomonadati; phylum Pseudomonadota; class Gammaproteobacteria; order Pseudomonadales; family Pseudomonadaceae; genus Pseudomonas; species Pseudomonas rosaeacicularis. The sequence goes on along the minus strand of NZ_JBSKHT010000001.1, from coordinate 184,124 downwards.
GTGCCCTTCGCGATAACGCGAGGTATAGCTGTGCACGGCAGAGCGTCCTTCAACCGCTTTGCGCAGATGCTCGGGCAGGGTTTCCCAAGCCAGGTGCATATCGGCGAACAGCGTGTCGCCTCCCTCGCTCGGCAATTCTTGCGCGTAGAGCATCGAACCCAGGCTCGGCAGCTCTTTGTAGGACAGGTCCGAGTGCCAATACTTGCCGGCATCGCCCAGGCCGACCGGCTGACCGTTCTCGACGATGTTCGAGACGATGAGGATCTCAGGGTGATTGGCGAGCAAGAATTGCTTGAGGACGTGAATCTGCAGCACACCGAAACGGCGGCTGAACTCGATCTGTTGTTGCGGGGTGATCTGCTGATCGCGGAACACCACAACGTGGTGATCCAGATGAGCTTTGTGAACACGAGCAAAGTCTGCGTCATTCAGCGGACGGGACAGATCCAGACCGACGATTTCCGCGCCCACCTTTTCGGCGAATGGACGCACATCGAACTGCTGACCGGGGGCTTGCGCGGAAGATGAAGATTGGGAGGCTGCTGGCATGAGAACTCCGACTCCAGAAGGCAAAGGCTGAGGATGGAGAACTTTATAGCTATAAGAATCGAAATTTAAATACCGTTAGCGCATATGCATAGCTCTGATCGGACTAGCCCCTGCCCTAGACGCAAAAACGCCGACGCATGTGCAAGCCGTCGGCGTGGAAAACAACTAAAGCATGTACCTGTTGGAGCGAGGCTTGCCCGCGAAGCGAACGTACAGCCAATAAATGTGCATCGACTGATAACAGCTTCGCGGGCAAGCCTCGCTCCAACAGTCTTCAGGCGTTGCCCACCTCATCAAAACGCTGGCAATACCGCGCCGTCGTACTTCTTGTTGATGAAGTCTTTGACTTGCTGGCTGGTCAGGGCTTTGGACAGTTTGTTGATTGCGTCGGTCTGCGCATTGTCTTCACGGGTGACCAGGAAGTTCACGTAAGGCGAATCAGCACCTTCGATGATCAGCGCGTCTTTCTTCGGGCTGAGCTTGGCTTCCAGCGCGTAGTTGGTGTTGATCAGGTCCAGGTCAACCTGGTCCAGCGCGCGCGGCAGCAAAGCCGATTCCAGTTCGCGGAACTTCAGTTTTTTCGGGTTGGTGGCGATGTCTTTCGGGGTCGCCAGCGCGTTGGTCGGGTCTTTCAGAGTGATCAGACCATTTTTCTGCAGCAGCAGCAGGGCACGACCGGCGTTGCTGCCTTCGTTAGGGATGGCAACGGTTGCGCCTTCTGGCAGGTCAGCAATGGATTTCCACTTCTTGGAATAGCCGCCAAACGGTTCAACATGCACGCCCACACCTGTCACCAGATGCGCGCCTTTGCCTTTATTGAAGCCATCCAGGTACGGTTTGGTCTGGAAGTAGTTGGCGTCCAGACGTTTCTCGTTCAACTGCACGTTTGGCTGCACGTAGTCAGTGAAGACCTTGATTTCCAGGTCCACGCCTTCTTTGGCCAGTTCAGGCTTGATCAGCTCGAGGATCTCGGCATGCGGAACCGCAGTGGCGCCGACAATCAGTTTTTCGGCAGCTTGCGCGGCGCTGACGCCGAGGGAAAGAGCAGCCGCCAGTGCGGTAAACAAAAACGTCTTTTTCATGCGATGTCCTTAGGAGTATTCGGCCGCCTGTGGGCGACTCGCGCTTGTGATTGTGATTGTGATTGTGATTGTGCCATCGACACGTGTTATCGGCGGCGTGGGGCGGACATTACCGATTTTGTTTATTCCGAGACAATACTTTTTAAGCAAATCGATATTCTTTTTGGTTATCAGAAGTCAAATTGCCAGTACACGGCGGGTTTTGCGAAATATTCGGTCATGCGCGATGTCACCGTGGGAGCGGACGCGTCCGCGAAGACAGTCTTCCAAACGACAATAATAGGTCGAATGTACCGACGCCTTCGCGGACAGGTCCGCTCCCACAGTGGCACCGTTACAGAAGTTTTTCTGCAGAGGCCAGAAGTGCTCGCAGCGTTGCCAAGTCCTCCGAGTTGCCACCCGCAATCAATCGCCGGACGTCTTTCTCAATGCGGGCTAAGGGCTCAGCCGCCTGCGGCAGATTCAAATGCTCCGGCAACAGCTCTTCGCCGCTGCTCACCAACAATGCAAAGTGAATGACGTTTTCCAGCTCTCGCGTATTGCCCGGCCAGGTGTGTCGCTCCAGAACCTGTTGCGCAGCGTCGCTGATCAATGGCATCGGGAAGTCGAACCGCTGGCTGTAAATGCCCAGGAAATACTCGGCCAGTGGCAGGATGTTGCCCGGCTGATCGCGAAGCGCAGGCATTTCCAGATGCCCTTCGCTCAAGTAGTGATAAAGACGCTCATGAAATTTTCCGGCGGCCACTGCCAATCCGAGATCGATACTGGTGGCAGCAACCAGGCGCACATCCACCGGGCTTGGCTGTTGGGCGCCGACGCGGGTGACTTCGTGATTTTCCAGCGCCGCCAGGAGTTTTATCTGGATCGAGAGCGGCAAGTCTGCGATCTCATCCAGATACAACGTGCCCCCCGTGGCCGAACCAAACCATCCCGCCCGACTACTGACCGTCCCGCTGTGTGCGCCTGCGGCATAACCGAACAGTTCTGCGTCGGCGTACGTAGGGCTGATGGCGCCGCAATTGACCGACACAAACAATCCGGCCCGATCACTGCCGCGATGAATGTGCCGCGCCAGCAACTCCTTGCCCGTCCCCGTTTCGCCACGAATCAGCACCGGCAATTCCTGAGCCGCCAATAACTCCATTTCTTCACGCAGGCGGCGCGAGCGCGGGTCGAAAAACAGCAGCGCCTTGGCACGAATGCTCAACGGGCTTTTTTCAGCTTCGGGGAAGGTCAGCAGTGGCTGGCCGTTGGTTTCAGGATGACTCATGGCAGACTCCCGCCCGACTCCTCACAGGATCCCGAGCGTTGCAAAAATAGGCCGACGAGCCCAAGGGCTTCGTTCGCAAAAGGGCGGCGATCAGAAGCGCTTGGCTCGTTCGGGATAAGAAGAAGGTCTGGTGGATCAGGCGCGACGGCGCGACAGATGCTCCATGCGACCCTGCAGACGGTAGAGATACGCGAACCCTTGCTCCCAGCGTTGGTGTCCGGATTTGACGTTTATGTGCCCGCCACCGCTGATGATTCCGACTTCAGCACCCCAGTTACGGGCCATTTCCATCGCACGCAGGGCGCTGACGGCGGAGTCATTATCGGAGCTGACGACTTGGGCCGGGAACGGCAACAGATGCTCCGGAATCGGTGCGAAATTTCGAATAGCCGGCGGGCAGTTGGCCCGTTCGACATCAGCCGGAGCGACGAGCAACGCGCCGCGCACCTGCCGCAGGGTTTCCAACGGCGCCAGTTGCGCCCAATGTGCGACGGTGACGCAACCCAGGCTGTGAGCGATCAGGATCACTGGCGTACTGTCAGCGGCGATAGTGCGTTGCAGTTCACCCACCCAATCTTCGCGGCGTGGCTTGAGCCAGTCGGCCTGTTCCACACGCACGCTGTTGGGCAGGCTGTTTTGCCAGTGAGTTTGCCAATGGTCGTCGGCAGACCCTTGCCAGCCAGGCAGGATCACGTAGCGGATCGACTCGTTATGCATGGGGTTCGCCTCCTGCATGTTGCATTCATGGTGGCGAGTATAAGGACGAGGCATATATTCGTTAAGGAATAAGAAGCTATTTATTAATAGCTTAAAAACATATAGCGAACAGGACTGGGGCGACGCCGAAAATCGAGCGAAAAAAAGGGCCGCACCCTGCCTTAAGGAACGGCCCTGCAAACTGTCCGACCCTGTCTTCTGGCGGACAGGTGAAGCATACGCAAGAGTTGTTACAGAATTTTTATCGATGCCTAATTTCTATCTGTAGGAGCCAACTTGTTGGCGAGACTGAGGACGCAGCACTTCAGGTCCGACGTCTCGCGAACAAGTTCGCTCCTACAGGGGACATCGGTCAGGCACGGGAACCGGTCGGCGCCTGGACCGCTGCATCTGGTCGTTCTAAACGATTCGCCCTTGCAAACGTGCCGAAATCATTGAACCGCACGCCCATTTCAGCCATGACTGTGTGCGCCACTGGCGCGGTCATCTGCCGGATGTAGAAGGGTTCTTTCACCACAAAATGATGAATCCCATGGGTGCTGCCGAAGTTGAAGCAGAACGCCTGCAACGGCCACATCCACCGCGGGTTAAGTACTTGGGTCTGCTGCATGACGTTGCCGGGCTCCACGTCGCCGTAGTAATGCATGTTGGAACTGACGAAATGCAGGCAAAAGGTGCGCAACACGTTCGGGCCTACCAGCACCACCACGGCGATGTCGATCACCTGCATCACCGCCAGCGTATTGCTCGACCAATCTATGCTCGCGCCCAGCAAACTCGCCACCCCATTGGCGGCATGAAACCCCAGGAACACATACCAGGCACCCCAGTTGAGCAACGCCAGCGGCGCATAGACCTTGAGCGTACGTTTGAGAATGCTGCGTTTGTGCGCCCAGGTTTTTGCCCGCAACGTGCGGATCAACGAGGACATCACGTTATCCCCCACCATCAGCAACCGCGCGATGCCCCAAGGCTCGCCATTGGTGATCGCTCGCTCCTCCATGTCGGCTTCGGTGCCGGAGACTTTATGGTGATTGAGGTGCAGGTGGCGGCGAATCCACGGATTGATCGTGCTGGGCCGGGCCATCCACACCAGCGCCAGCATCAGGTTGTGCGGCACTCGCTGCTTGCGAAAATACATGCTGTGAATCAAATCGTGCTCAAGCTCGTGAGTCAGTGACGCGAGAAACGCATTGACCAGCAAACACGTCCACCACGCCATGTAACCCGCGATGTAGAGCGCTGCGCTGGCGATCATGCCGGTCAGGGCGAATGCCAGAATGCCCACCCCTATCGCGTCCTGATACTTCAGGATGGGGTAGCGCTTGCGCAGTTCATCCCCTCGCGCCATGACCACCGCGCGAATATGCGCTGATCGCTGCTGTGCATTCAGTCCGGCGGGGCTTGCGCAAGTGCCGTGCATGCTTCCATCCTCTATTTTTATGATGGGTGAAAATCGATTCGCTACTGTGGCGCGCCTGACCCATTCTCGCGCGGCCACACACGCCAACCTGTTGACCGGAAGCGCCAACCTGTATGCCTGAACCGAGCATTCTCGCCAGCTGGACCCGCGCCCTGCGCAAGCAACTCGACGCCATAGGCCTCGACAGCAACGCAATGAGCCTGGCTGCGGGTCTTGATCCACGGCTGATGGACGACCCCAACGCTCGCTATCCGGTGACCATCACTACGCGCTTGTGGGAAATGGCGGTCGAGGCCAGCGGTGATCCGGCACTGGGTTTGCGAGTGTCACGGTTTGTCAGCCCGACCACCTTCCACGCCCTCGGCTACGCGCTGGTGGCCAGTGGTTCGTTGCGTGAGGTGTTCGAGCGCATCGTGCGTTATCACCCGGTGGTCAGCGACGCGTTGAACTTGAGTTTCGGGCGGGCGGGGGATCGATACGAGTTTCGCTTCGTCGTCCCGCAAGGCAGCCCCGTGCCCGCAAACGAGGCCATGGATGCCTTCGCCGCGATCTACGTGCGCACCTGCCGCAACCGTTTAGGCCGCCATTACGCCCCGCTCGCCGTGCACCTGGTGCGTCCTCAGCCCGCTGACCCCAAGCCATGGCACGACGTGTTCCGCGCGCCGTTATTCTTCGGCGCCGAAGAGAACCTGCTGGAATTCGCCTGCGCCGACTTCGACAGCCATCTGGACGACGCCAATCCGGAACTGGCCCAGCACAACGAAACTGTGCTCAACCGCACCCTCGAGCAGCTTTCCGTGCTGACGTGGGAGCGCAAGGTCCGCGGCGCCATCGAACTTCAATTACCTGAGGGCGAACCCTCCGCCGAGCGCATCGCGCACAATTTGCACCTGAGCCTGCGCAGCCTCCAGCGACATCTGGCCGATGAAGGTTGCAGCTACGATTTGCTGCTCAATCAATGCCGGCAGAATCTGGCGCTGCAACACATGCGCGAGCCCGGCAGCTCACTGAGCGAGATTGCCTATCTGTTGGGTTTCGCTGACACCAGCAGTTTCAGCCGGGCGTTCAAGCGCTGGACCGGGACGACTCCGAGTCAGTATCGCGCAGGTCTTGGGTTGTGAGCTTTCAAGGTTGATAAGCGATCATTCGGTCAATCGGTGCCTGGCCAGGCGCCGGAGCTTGTCGGAATCCGGAATCGAAATGAAGTCGTGATCACGGCGAATGATCTTGCGCTCGCAGAGCTCTGAAAGCGTGCGGTCGATGCTCTCGGCGTTCAGGCCCAGACACTGCTCGGACGGCAGATCGTTGCGAGAAACAATGCGCACCGCACCGTTGATCTCGCCATATCCCTCGGCCAGCATCAGCAGCCGGAAGGCCACGCGCTCCACGGTGGGCAGCAGCGTGAACTGGCCTGCTGGCGGGATTTTCAGGCCCAGTTTGCGGCTCAGCAAATCAGCAAAGTAGCGCCGGTATTCAGGATGTTCCTTGAGCAGCTCACGCAACGCCTGCTGCGGCATTTGTAGCGTGATGGCCTGGTCCTCAGCATAGATGTCCTGCAAACGGGGGTTGTCTTCGAAGAGCGAGACTTCGCCAAACCAGTACGGCCTTCTGAAATCATTAGTGGGCAGCCATTGACGCTGCTGGCACGGCAGGCCCATGCGCAACGTACCCTCCAGCAACGCGTAAAAGCCGCACACCGGGTGGTCCTTTCGGAAGATGAGCTTGCCCGGCGTCACCCGACGCTGCTGCATTGAAACCAGCAAGCTATCCTGCAATTTGGCAGGCAACTCGTTGAACCACTGATCATTGATTAACCATGAGCGCCATTGGGTTCCATTCGTCACGTGAATCTCCTTTTTCTTGTTCGATATTTGTATCAGGCTGGATCGAATCGCTACTTGCCCGCCCAAAAACAGCGGCATGATCAACGCTAGGAGGGAACAAAAACAATGAAAAACCTCATCGATTATTTGAGCCAATACGCGTCCTACCATAGGGATACCCGGAACATCGTCAGCCATTTCCTAGGCATCCCGCTGATTGTGCTCGCAGTGGCTGTACTACTTTCCCTACCGGGAGGTTTTGTCGGCGGATTCTGGCTATCGCCCGCCACGTTTATGGCGCTGGCGTCGATTATTTTCTACCTGCGGCTGGACCTGATTTTTGGCGTGCTGATGGCTGCTTTGTTGGGGCTTTGCCTGTGGGCCGGCGCGCTGCTCGCACAGCAGGCGACGCTGGTTTGGCTGAGCGCAGGGCTGGGGATGTTTATCGTGGGTTGGGGGATTCAGTTTGTAGGTCACTACTATGAAGGACGAAAACCTGCGTTTATCGACGATGTCTCGGGCCTGATCATCGGCCCGCTGTTCGTAGTCGCGGAATTGGCGTTCTTGCTGGGCATGCGCAAGGGCTTGCAGCATGAAATCGAAAAGCGCGTCGGCCCGTCGCGCAGAAGGGATATGAAGACGGTGGTTTAGCCGTGACCGCAAATATCTGGCAACGCGGATATCTGTAGGAGCGCGCTTGCCCGCGAAGGCGATTGATCAAGCGCAATGGATGTGTCGGATGTACCGGCCCCCTTCGCGGACAGGTCCGCTCCCACAGATATGTTGGCAAACACATAACCCTGTAGGAGCTGCCGAAGGCTGCGATTGCGATACATCTGAAACACCGCATCGCGGCCTCGCGCTGCTCGTACGCTCCTACAGACCCGAACCATGCACGCGTTTCTGTAGGAGCCAACTTGTTGGCGAGCAAGGCGCTGCGTGGTATCAGCCCTAGCGCCTCGAACAAGTTCGCTCCTACAGGTTCGCGTTTCGCCGCAAATACGCGGCGTCCGCCAATCAGATATTGGCAACCTTCTGCCAAACCTTCGGCTTGAAGAACAGCGTTTCGCCACGCGCCAAACCGACCAGGCTGTCGTGGTCTTTGACTACTTCGGCTTCGATCAACTCGCTCTGCCCTTCCACCTTCAGCGTCACCCGCGTGGTCGCACCCAATGGCCGAATGTCGCGCACTTCAGCCGCGTGGTGATCCTCCAGCTCATGACGCGACAGCGACACTTCGTGCGGGCGGAACAACACATGATTGTCGGCGCCCAGATGCAGACGATTCGAATCACCGAGGAAGTGATACACAAAATCGCTGGCCGGGTTTTCATACACTTCGCCCGGCGAGCCGATCTGCTCGATCACGCCCTTGTTCATCACCACGATACGGTCCGCCACTTCCATGGCTTCTTCCTGGTCGTGGGTCACGAACACAGAGGTCAGGTTGATGTCTTCGTGAAGACGCGCCAACCAGCGGCGCAGTTCTTTACGCACCTTGGCATCCAGTGCGCCGAAAGGCTCATCCAGCAACAAAACCTTGGGCTCTACCGCCAGGGCGCGAGCCAACGCGATCCGCTGGCGCTGCCCGCCGGACAACTGCTCAGGATATCGATCCGACAACCAATCCAGCTGCACCATGTTCAGCAGCTCATGGACTTTCGCCGTGATCTGGCTGTCGCTCGGGCGCTGGTTTTTCGGCTTCATGCGCAGACCAAACGCGACGTTGTCGAAGACGGTCATGTGGCGAAACAGCGCGTAATGCTGGAACACGAACCCGACGTTGCGATCACGCACATCGTGCCCGGAAACATCCTCGCCATGGAATACGATGTTGCCCTGGTCCGGCGTTTCCAGCCCGGCGATGATACGCAGCAGCGTGGTCTTGCCACACCCGGAAGGGCCCAGCAACGCCACCAGCTCGCCACTCTGGATGTCCAGATTGATGCTGTCGAGGGCCCTGAAGGCGTTGAAATTCTTGCTGACGTTACGGACTTCGATCGACATGAATTATTCCTCCGCCGCACTTTGGCGCAGACGGGTAATGCGCGCTTCGCTCCACTGCTTGAGCAGCAGGATAAACAGCGCAAGGATCAGCAGCAGGCTCGCCACGGCAAATGCGGCCACGTGGTTGTATTCGTTGTAGAGAATCTCGACGTGCAGCGGCAGTGTGTTGGTGACGCCGCGAATGTGACCGGAGACCACTGACACTGCGCCGAACTCGCCCATGGCCCGGGCAGTACACAGCACCACGCCATAGATCAGGCCCCACTTGATGTTGGGTACCGTCACGTACCAGAACATCTGCCAGCCATTGGCACCGAGCAACCGCGCGGCCTCTTCTTCCTGCGTGCCTTGCTCCTGCATCAGCGGGATCAGCTCACGCGCCACGAACGGCACAGTGACGAAAATCGTCGCCAGCACGATGCCAGGCAGTGCGAAGACGATCTGGATGTCGTGATCCTGCAACCACGGCCCGAACAGCCCTTGGGCGCCGAACATCAGCACGTAGACCAGACCGGCAATGACCGGCGAGACCGAGAACGGCAGATCAATCAGCGTCACCAGAAAGCTTTTGCCACGGAACGAATATTTACTCACGCACCAGGCGGCGCTGACGCCGAACACCACGTTGAGCGGCACCGAAATCAGTACCGCGATCACGGTCAGCTTGAGCGCCGACAGGGCGTCCGGCTCGAAGATAGCCGTGAAGAAAGCTCCAAGGCCAGACTTCAGCCCTTGGGACACGACGATGAACAACGGCAACAACAAAAACAGCGCGAAGACCAGCCAACCCAGGCTGATCAGAATGCGCCGCGACACCGCACTGCCACGACGGGCAGCGTTGGCGCAGGAAGCGGCGATAAGCGATGAACCAGACATGTGCGCCTCCTCAGGTTGGGGTTTCGATGCGTCGCTGCAGCAAGTTGATCAGCAGCAACAGAATGAACGACACCACCAGCATCATCACGCCGATGGCCGTCGCGCCGGTGTAGTCGTATTGGTCGAGTTTGACCATGATCAGCAGCGGCAGGATCTCGGTTTTCATCGGCATGTTGCCGGCGATGAAAATCACCGAACCGTACTCGCCCACACCCCTGGCAAACGCCAGCGCGAAACCGGTTAGCCAGGCGGGCAGCAACGCGGGTACGAGGATATAGCGAAACACCTGCAGCGGACGGGCGCCCAGGCAGGCTGCGGCTTCCTCGACCTCACGCGGGATATCGGCCAGCACCGGCTGCACGGTACGCACCACGAACGGCAGCGTCACGAAGGTCAGCGCGAGCGTGATACCGAGCGGCGTGTAGGCGATCTTGAAACCGAGGTCGGCAGCGAATTGTCCTACCAGCCCTTGTGGCGCATACAGCGCCGTTAGCGCGATACCGGCCACAGCGGTGGGCAGCGCGAACGGCAAGTCGATCATCGCGTCGATGATCTTGCGACCCGGGAAGGTGTAGCGCACCAACACCCAGGCCAGGAGTGTGCCGATGATGCCGTTGATGATCGCCGCGTAAAACGCAGTGCCGAAGCTGAGCTTCAGCGCGGCCAGCACGCGCGGCGCGGTGACGATGGTCCAGAACTGGCCCCAGCTCAGCTGCGAGGCGTGAATGAACATCGCCGCCAGCGGAATTAGCACAATCAGACTGAGGTACACCAAGGTGTAACCCAGCGTCAGCCCGAAGCCGGGTATGACGGGGGAAGTACGTCGCGACATAAGAGTCCTTGGTTAACACACGGAACCCGCAAATGAATGCGGGTTCTTGATTCAACGAACAACTACTGTAGGAGTAACCGGGACGCGTAGTCTTGTTCGCGAGACGTCGAACCTGACACAACGCCTCGCCAACAAGTTGGCTCCTACAGGTCGTGCATTACTGCGCCTGGTAGATCTGGTCGAACACGCCGCCGTCGTTGAAGAACTTCGGCTGCGCACTTTTCCAGCCGCCGAAATCCTTGTCGATGGTCAGCAGGTTAAGTTTCGGGAATTGCTTTTCGTACTTCGCCGCGACTTCTGCGTTGCGTGGACGATAGAAGTTTTTCGCCGCGATTTCCTGGCCTTCCTTGCTGTACAGATGTTTCAGGTATTCGGTGGCGATTTCTTCGTTGCCTTTCTTCTCGGCGTTCTTGTCAACGACAGCGACAGGAGGCTCAGCCAGGATCGACAGCGAAGGTACGACGATATCGAATTTGTCTGCGCCGCCGTCTTCTTTCAGCGCCAGGAACGCTTCGTTTTCCCACGCCAGCAGCACATCGCCCTGACCGTTGTTGACGAATGTAATGGTTGAACCGCGAGCGCCGGTGTCCAGAACAGGGACGTGCTTGAACAGCTCTTTCACGTATTCCTGGGCTTTGGCTTCACTGCCGCCGGTTTTCAGGCCGTAGCCGTATGCCGCTAGGAAGTTCCAGCGCGCACCGCCAGAGGTTTTCGGGTTTGGCGTGATCACCGACACATCTTTGTTGATCAGATCGCCCCAGTCCTTGATGCCTTTGGGGTTGCCCTTGCGCACCAGGAACACGATGGTCGAGGTGTACGGGGTGCTGGCATCCGGCAGTCGGGTCTGCCAGTTCTCGGGCAGGGTTTTGCCCAGTTTTGCGATTTCGTCGATATCGCCGGCCAGTGCCAGGGTCACGACGTCAGCGCGCAGACCATCGATGACCGAACGCCCTTGCTTGCCCGAGCCGCCGTGGGATTGCTTGATTTCGACCTTGTCGTCCGGGTGTGATTTTTTCCAGAAGTTAACGAACTCAGCGTTGTAATCCTGATACAGCTCACGCGTCGGGTCATAGGACACGTTCAGCAGCTCGTAATCCTTGGCGACGGCGGAACCGGCAAACACAGCGCTGGCGAGAGCGGCCAGCGCATAACGGCGAATGGACATGAATCAAGCTCCTGGGTGCGTTATTGGTTTTTCTAGTTTTAATTGTTGGGTGATCGGGCCGTTCCCTGACGAATCTGTAGGAGCTGCCGAAGGCTGCGATTCGATCCGAAGTCCTATTGCAGCCTTCGGCAGCTCCTACAAAAAGGGGCTCAGCACAGACTTCAGCTCGGTTTGTTACCCGGATTCTGCAAACGGAATTTTTCTTTACGTTCGATCTGCACCACTTGCGCGTTGTGCACAGTGATTTCAACCGCGCCGAAACGCAGATCGCGCAGTGCGCTCTGGATTTCACGCAAGATACTTGCTTCGTCCTGGCCGTCGACGCTACGTAGGGATGCGCTCATGATCGTGCTCCTTGATGAGTTGCCCGCAGCACGAGTGGAAGGGGGCGGCTGGTGGCATGGAGCAATCTTAATGAGGCACGGTTATTCTTAAAAATACTATTTAAGAATGCCGATATAGCTAAATGGCATTTAGCCAGGAAATGCGGCACGGCGGTCCGGCAAACGGCGGAGCCGATCTCAAGAAGGCGCAAAAATCGGGGCATGATGCCAATCGATGTGCTCGGCAGGCATCGGACGTGCAAACCAGTAGCCCTGGCCTAATTCACAGTTATTTTCCAACAGAAAATGCGCCTGATCCGCTTGCTCGATGCCCTCGGCCAGTACCCGCAGGCCCATGCTTCGGGCCAAAGCAATGATGGCGCGGACAATCGCAATATCGTCGTCATCGCCAGGCAATCCGGCTACGAATCCCTGGTCGATTTTCAACGTCTGCACAGGCATGCGCTTGAGCCGCAGCAAGGACGAATAGCCAGTGCCAAAATCGTCGATGGACAGTCTCAGCCCTAATTCGCGCAAGCGATGCATCTGCTCGATGGCTTGCTCCGGGTCTTTCATGACTGCGCTTTCTGTGACTTCCAGCTCCAGATACTTGGGGTCCAGTCCGGTTTCACTCAGCACCTGCGCCACGCGACGATCCAGATCTGTGCCGCTGAACAGCCGGCTCGAAACATTGACTGCCACGTAGGAAATCTTCACGCCTTCAGCTAACCACCGGCGCATTTGCTCGCAGGCATGGGTCAGCACCCAACGGTCGATATCTGCGATCAGCCCGCTTTGCTCGGCAACCGGAATGAACTCACCGGGCGACACCATGCCGCGCTCCGGATGCTGCCAGCGCACCAACGCCTCGACACCTTGAATGCGCCGGGTCTGCAGGTCGTGGATGGGCTGAAAAAAAACCCGCAGCTCGTTGTGCTCGATGGCACGCCGAAGCTCACTGGCCAGCTCCACGCGCTGGCGAGAATGTGCGGTAAGTTCTTCGTTATACAGGGCGTAACTTTCGCGTCCCTGGCTTTTAGCCTTGAATAGCGCAGCGTCGGCGTGGCGCAACAGCTCCTCGGCCCCCGCCGCATCGTGGGGGAACAGACTGATGCCAATGCTGACGTTGATGAACAACGTCTGTCCGTCCAGCACGAACGGTTCACGCATCGAGTCAAGAATGCGCTGCGCCAGCTCAGGCGCCAGTTGGCCGTTTTCCAGCAGCACCGCAAATTCGTCGCCGCCCAGCCGTGCCAGCGTTACGCCGCAGTCGAGTACGCTCTGCAAGCGCTCGACCACGGCCTTGAGCAACTGGTCGCCGACGTTGTGGCCCAGGCTGTCGTTGATGTGCTTGAAGTGATCCAGATCGATCAGCAGCAATGCGCAACCGCGTTTGGAGCGACGTGAATGGGTCAACGCCTGTTCGGCACGGTCAGTGAAAAGCAGGCGATTGGGCAGTCCGGTCAGGGCGTCGTAATGCGCAAGGTGGGCGATTTCCTGGGCGGAGTGTTTGACGAGTGTGATGTCGGAAAACACCGCCACATAGTGTGTGATGCGTCCGTGGTTGTCCTTGATCGTGCGAATGCTCTGCCATTGCGGGTAGACCTCGCCGCTTTTGCGCCGATTCCATATTTCTCCGCTCCATGCCCCCGTGCCCAGCACGGTTTTGTACATGTGCTCGTAGAAGTCAGCGCCATGGCGGCCTGATTTGAACTTGCTGGGTTGTTGGCCCAACACTTCGCGCTCTTGATAACCCGTGATGTCCATAAAGGCGCGATTGACCTGAACGATCACACCGTCAGCGTCTGTAACCAGAACACCTTCCAGGGTGCTATCGAACACTGCTGCCGCAAGACGCAGTTTTTGCTGGTCTTCTTTGCGTCTTTCTTCCGACCTGACGCCCATGTGCAGCAGCAAACGCGTCCGCGTCAGGAAGATAAAAACCGCGCTGATCGCCAGCCAGACGTAGCCACTCATCAGTTGCCCGCGCGCCAATCGAGCCGGTTCTTCGATCAGATAGGGCAGCAAGTAATCGCTGACGCCTAACCAGAGAATTGACGCAAGCCCATACAGAAGTACCATTCGCACTGCGTCACGGGTGTTAACTGACATAGAAAGAGGAAAACCCTTACAAAGGAACGAGGCTTAATCGAGAAACATCTTGCCACTCTTATCTAAAAGGGCGACTGGTTTTATCTGGTGGCTAAGTGATAATGCGCCCTGCTCCACCACACCTCTACGCGTTTTTATCGAGGGCAATTCAGCCTATGTGGAACAACGGTTTGCTCGACCTTTCTGTCTGGCAATTGGTCGCAGTCACTCTGGTGATGACTCATATCACCATCGTCAGCGTCACGGTTTACCTTCACCGCTATTCAGCCCACCGTTCTCTGGAACTCAACGCCGGGCTCAAACACTTCTTCCGTTTCTGGCTGTGGCTGACCACGGCGCAGAACACCCGCGAGTGGACCGCTATCCACCGCAAGCACCACGCAAAATGCGAAACCGTCGATGACCCGCACAGCCCGGTCATCAAGGGCTTGTCCACGGTGCTGCGTAAAGGTGCTGAACTGTATCGCGCCGAAGCCGAGAACCCGGACACGCTACGCATCTACGGCAAAAACTGCCCCGAAGACTGGATCGAGCGCAATCTGTATTCGCGCTTTCCGTTGCTGGGCATTGCCATCATGGGCGTGCTCGATCTGGCGCTGTTTGGCGTGATCGGCATCACCGTCTGGGCGATCCAGATGATGTGGATTCCTTTTTGGGCCGCCGGCGTGGTCAACGGCCTGGGTCATGCGGTCGGCTATCGCAACTTCGAGTGTCGCGACGCAGCCACCAATCTGGTGCCTTGGGGCATCATCATTGGCGGCGAAGAGTTGCATAACAACCACCATACCTACCCGAACTCGGCCAAGTTGTCGGTCAAGAAATGGGAATTTGACATGGGTTGGGCGTGGATCAAGTTGTTCAGCTTCCTGCGTCTGGCCAAGGTCCAGCGCGTAGCGCCGATCGCTCATCGCGTGGAGGGCAAGGGCCACTTGGATATGGACACCGCGATGGCGATTCTCAACAACCGCTTCCAGATCATGGCCCAGTACCGCAAGTTGGTGATTGCACCCTTGGTTGCACAAGAACTGGCCAAGGCCGATGCGTCGGTGCGGCACCAGTTCCATCGCGCCAAGCGCCTGCTGTCTCGGGAAACCAGCCTGCTGGACGACAAGCACCAACTGCGCATTCAAAGCATGCTGGCGCACAGTCAGGCGTTGACCGTGATCTACGAAAAACGCCTGGCATTGCAGCAGATCTGGCTCAAGACCAGCACTAACGGCCACGACATGCTCGCGGCGATCAAGGACTGGGTGCATGAGGCCGAAGCCAGCGGAATTCAGTCGCTTCGCGAATTCGCCGATCAGCTGAAAACCTACTCGCTGCGCCCTTCTCACACCTGATGCCGTTGATCGGCGCGCACTGATCCCAGTGGGCGCCGATCGGAACTTCGCGCCAGCCGTCCGATCAGAACTCCACTCTCACACTATCCTGTGTGCATGTTGTGGCTGTGCGCCGCACCTTATGACTGAGATGCAGTGCTCATGGACAACCAAACGCCCATTGTTGAAGTACCCGCTGCAGCTGAGACGTTGCTGGCGCTGATGCATGCCCAGGCAGAAGTGGCACGGCTAAGCGAGCGCGAGCAGCTGTTCAGCTCACTGCTGGTCAGCGTGAACGCGGTACTTTGGGCGTTTGATTGGCAAACCCAACGCATGATCTACGTCAGCCCCGCCTATGAACGCATTTTTGGTCGCTCGGCGGGCCTGCTACTGGCGGACTTCGGCGAATGGCGCGACAGCATTTATCCCGACGACCTCGATTACGCCGAACGCAGCCTGAGCGAAGTGCTCGAGAAGGGCTCGGTCGAGGATCGCGAATATCGCATCATCCGCGCTGACGGCCAGGTTCGCTGGCTTAGCGACAAATGCTTCATCAGCCATCAGGCCGAGCAAGGCCAGCGCCTGATCGTTGTCGGCATCGCCGAAGACATCACCGAAAAGAAACACCTGGAGGACGAGTTGCAGCGGCTCGCCACCACCGATGTGCTCACGCAGAGTAGCAACCGTCGTCATTTCTTCGAATGCGCCCAGCGCGAGTTCGAACAGGCGCGGCTGCAAGGCACGCCGATGGCGTTCCTGTTGCTGGACGTGGATGACTTCAAGCTGGTCAACGACACCTACGGTCACCAGGAAGGTGACATCGTGCTACAGCGCATCGCCGAAAGCGGACGAACGACGCTGCGCCGAGGCGACCTGTTCGGGCGCATCGGCGGGGAAGAATTTGCGGCGGTGTTTCCCGGTTGCGCGCCAGAGATGGCCAAACAGATCGCCGAGCGCCTGCAACGTGAAATTCAGCGCCTGAGCTTTCAGCGCGACGACAAATCATTCGGCATTACCGCAAGCCAAGGCCTGACCAATCTCGGTCCGGATGATCAAAGCCTGGAAGCGCTGTTTGCCAGAGCTGATGCGGCGATGTATCAAGCTAAGCGTCAGGGCAAGAATCAGATCGTGCTGGTCTGACACGGCGCTAATTGTTGGAGCGAGGCTTGCCCGCGAAGTTTACGCCTCGGTTTATCTGACGCCCTGCGTCGCTGGCTTCGCGGGCAAGCCTAGCTCCAACAGGATCAGTGTCTACTGTGTGACGGTGCGGCGTCTCGACGACGGGTAATCTCCTACAACACTAAACTCTACCCCTCTACTTTCTTGCGCAACCGCTCCAGATCCGACGCATCGATTTTCAACAACCGCGCCGGCTTGGATTTGGCCAAGGCCTGCAACGCGCTTTCCTCGTCGCCCAGCCGACCCATCTCTCCTGCCACATTCATCGCCAGCACCTCGCGCGTGAATACGCCGGTGTTGTACTGGTAAACCGCCGCAATGAGCTCGCGCAGCTCCAAAGGCAGACGCCAACGGGTGCGTAGTGCTGAGCCAAACGCTGCAGAATATTGATTCAGAGCACGGGTGATCACCTCATCACTGAGCACGCCACCCGCCAGCGACCACTCCTGCAGACAACGCAGTACGGCCAGATCCCCAAGATTGCGCAGCAAGCCCGCGCAGTGACAGCGCTCCTGGTCAAGCTCCAGCATCCGCGCCAGAGTGCGGGCGTAATTGGCGGTGCGTTGAGACAAACCCCAACACTCATTGGCCCGTACAATCAGCGCATCATCGGTTAACACCGCGCCGCGCTTCATGGCCATGCCTGAGATCAAGTTCGCGCTTTGCGTACCTCCCAAGGTTGCCAGCGCCTGATGCAATGTCTGAATCGGCTTGCCCAAATGCTGAGCCGCACTGTTGGCCGCCGCGATCAGCCCGGCCACCAGTTGCGGATCAGGCATCAGCGCTTGTTCAAGCAGCTTGATGTCGAGCCCGGAAGGTCCTTGGCTGAGCGTGATCGCCTGCTGCACGTCGACAAACAACGGCGCGCCATCGGCCACTTCACGACGCTTCTCCAGAAAGTCGGTCAGCGTCAGACCGGGCGCAAGGCTTGGGACTTCACACGCGACCTGAGCGCCGCTGTCCAGCAGCAACCCTTCCAGACGCAAGCGCAGGCCGTCCATGTTCAGTGGTTTGGTGAGATAGGCTGTGGGCGCCAGCTGCACAGCTTCGCGCACGCTCGCACCGTCATTGCGGTTGCTCAGGAGAATAAAGGGAACTGTCGGCTGCTTGCGCACAAGACGCACGCTGCGCAGCAGGCTGAGGCCATCGATGCCAGCAAGCTCGCGCGAGGCGATCACAAGGTCAGGCACCGCGCCCTTAAGCCACTGCAACGCCTGACTGCCGTCAGCACACACTTGTAGGTGCGCATCGCAACGCACACTCAACACCATTTCACTGAGCATCTCGCGAATCCATGGATCGGATTCGGCAATCAATACACGGGTTATATCGGGGGCCTTCACAACGGTCATCATGACTCTCCGGCATCACTCCCCGTACCTTAGTCAAAGAGAACGCACAGAAACAAACAAAAGCGATATTTCTGACGCCATAAGACGAAAAAACCCGCCTAAGCGGGTTTTTTTCCATTTGGTCACAATTTAATCACCTGCGACCTAATGGCTTCAGGCGATTTCAGCAAAGCATTCTTCGATGATTTTCAGGCCTGCATCCAGCTGCTCGTCCGGCGAGGTCAACGGGACCAACACGCGCAGTACGTTGCCGTAGGTGCCGCAGGACAGCAGGATCAAACCCTTGTCACGCGCCTTGGCCACAACCTGCGCCACAGCGGCCGCGTTCGGCTTGTGGGTGTCGCCGTTTTCGAAGCACTCAAGCGCAATCATCGCGCCGAGGGCACGCACTTCACCGATCACCGGGTACTTGGCCTGAATAGCGCGCAGGCCTGTTACCAGACGCTCGCCGACGGCTTTGCAGCGATCCAGCAAATGCTCTTCTTCGAAGACTTCCATGACCGCCAAAGCAGCCGCACAAGCGATCGGGCTACCGGCGTACGTACCGCCCAAGCCGCCCGGCGCGATGGCATCCATGTACTCGGCCTTGCCGCAGACACCGGCGAGCGGGAAGCCGCCAGCGATGGATTTAGCGAAGGTGGTCAGATCAGCCGAAACGCCCATCTGCTCCATGGCAAAGAAAGTACCGGTGCGGCCTGCGCCGGTCTGTACTTCGTCAGCGATCAGCAGGATGCCGTGTTTGTCGCACAGTTCGCGCAGACGAATCATGAAAGCCTTCGGCGCGACGTAGAAACCGCCTTCGCCCTGAACCGGCTCGATGATGATCGCGGCGATGTCTTTGGGCTCGGCGTCGTTCTTGAAGATGCGCTCGATGCTGGCGATGGAGTCGTCAACGCTTACGCCGTGCAGCTCGTTCGGGTAGATGGCGCGAAAGATGCCGCCTGGCATCAGGCCCATGCCGGCCGAGTAAGGTACGACTTTGCCGGTCAGGCCCAGGGTCATCATGGTGCGACCGTGGTATGCGCCGGTGAACGCGATCACGCCAGCACGGCCAGTGGCAGCGCGAGCAATCTTGACAGCGTTTTCTACAGCTTCGGAGCCGGTGGTCACCAGCAGGGTTTTCTTGGCGAAATCACCTGGGACCTTGGCGTTGATTTTTTCACACAGCTCAACGTACGGCTCATACGCCAGCACCTGAAAGCAGGTGTGAGTCAGCTTGTTCAGCTGCTCGGTCACGGCGGCGATGATTTTCGGGTGCACGTGGCCGGTGTTGAGTACCGCAATGCCGCCCGCGAAGTCGATGAACTCACGACCTTCAACGTCAGTGACGGTAGCGTTCTTCGCATGATCAGCGAAGATTGGGTGAATCTGACCAACGCCACGCGGGACAGCGGCTTCGCGGCGTTTCATCAAGGATGCGTTTGTTTTGCTCATGATTTCCTCATTCGCCGCTCATCGGGCGGCGTGGTTCAAGGATGAAGCAGCGGGGGTCAACGACGACAGCATACGATGATCGACTGTCGCGGCCTCCCGGCCACCAAATAGTTTCGGTACTACAAAAGCCTGTGAAGCGTCGCTCTCGCGCCCCATAGGCTGTGATACCTGCGCCTCAGACCGAGAGGCAGAGGTATTTGATTTCCAGATAATCTTCGATTCCGTACTTGGAGCCTTCGCGGCCCAGGCCCGAAGCTTTGATCCCGCCAAACGGCGCGACTTCGTTGGAGATCAGGCCGGTGTTGATACCCACCATGCCGTACTCCAGCGCCTCGGCAACGCGGAACACGCGGCTCATGTTCTGTGCGTAGAAGTAGGACGCCAGACCGAACTCGGTGTCGTTTGCCATGGCGATCACTTCGTCTTCGTCCTTGAAGTGGAACAGCGGCGCCAGCGGGCCGAAGGTTTCTTCCTTGGCCACGGCGGCATCCTTGGAGACATTGACCAGAATGGTCGGCTCAAAGAAGTTGCCTTCCAGGCTGTTGCCACCGCTCAGCACTTTCGCGCCTTTGCTCAGGGCATCAGCGATGTGCTCTTTGACTTTGGCCACGGCCTTCTCGTCAATCAGAGGGCCGGTGGTGGTGCCTTCTTCCAGGCCGTTGCCGACTTTGAGCTTGGCCACCGCGACCTTCAGCTTGTCCGCGAACGCGTTGTACACCGAGTCCTGAACATAGATGCGGTTGGCGCAAACGCAAGTCTGACCGTTATTGCGGTACTTGGAGATGATCGCGCCTTCGACGGCCTTATCCAGGTCCGCATCGTCGAACACGATGAAGGGCGCGTTGCCGCCCAATTCCAGCGAAACCTTTTTGATATCGTGGGCGCATTCAGCCATCAACTGGCGACCGATTTCAGTCGAGCCGGTGAACGACAATTTGCGCACGATGGGGTTGCTGGTCAGCTCGCCGCCGATGTCGCCCGCGCTGCCGGTCACAACGTTGAACACGCCAGCGGGGATGCCAGCGCGCTCAGCCAGTTCGGCCAGTGCAAGTGCAGAGTAAGGGGTTTGCGATGCAGGCTTGAGGACCATGGTGCAGCCAGCGGCCAGGGCCGGACCGGCTTTGCGGGTGATCATTGCGGCCGGGAAGTTCCAGGGGGTGATCGCCGCAGTCACGCCGATTGGCTGCTTGAGCACGATCAGGCGCTTGTCCGGTTGGTGACCCGGGATCACGTCGCCGTAGACGCGCTTGGCTTCTTCCGCGAACCACTCAATAAAGGAAGCGGCGTAAGTGATTTCGCCTTTCGCTTCGGCCAGTGGCTTGCCTTGCTCCAGAGTCATCAGGCGGCCCAGGTCGTCCTGATTCTCGATCATCAGCTCGAACCAGCGACGCAGTTTGTTGGAGCGCTCTTTGGCGGTCAGTGCACGCCAGGCCGGCAAAGCCTTGTCTGCCGCTTCGATGGCGCGGCGGGTTTCAGCAGCGCCCATCTTGGGCACGGTGCCCAGAATCTCGTTGTTTGCCGGGTTGTTGACCTTGATCGTCTGGCCGCCATCGGCATCTGCCCAGGCGCCATTGATATAGGCCTGTTGGCGGAACAACGTGGAGTCTTTGAGCTGCATGTCGGTCTCCTAAACAGCACCGCGCGAGGGCGCAGCGTTTTATTGATTGTTCAAAGGCGCCTCGGACGAGGCTGCCGTCAGGAAAACATCGCCGGGACCCTGAATGCACAGCTTGCAAAAGGTGCGGGAGACCGGACAAGTGCGTTTGAAATCTCAAACGAATCCTAGGGACTACAGGGTTAAAGGACAATAGCCTGTTCGAAAAAAAGAACGGCTGATTGCAGATTGACCCGTAAATCTGATCAACGCCCCGCCGATTGGTGAAAACCGTGTGAAATCAACAACAGTCAATCGCCAGCATGGACGCATGCGGGCCAGATGAGTATTATGGCGCCCGCGTCGCACCAGTAGCTCAGCTGGATAGAGTACTGCCCTCCGAAGGCAGGGGTCATGGGTTCGAATCCCGTCTGGTGCACCATTTTTGATTTCAGGTCGCGCGACGCGTTCTGAAAGTCACCGTTTATAAAGAAGCCCGCCGATGTGCGGGCTTTTTTTGTTTTGAGATTCTCTTCTGCCCAAAGGGGGTAGGAGCCCTGCTTGCAGGCGATGGGGCGCGAAGCGGCCCTGAAACCAGACGCCTTGGTATATCAGACACGGCGCATGCACTGGTTTGCTGCCGGTTCCCGGCAGATCGTCGGCAAGCCAACTCCTACGGCCTTCGGCCAGAATCAAAAACATCCCATCCGTACGCGATTAAATCTGGGCATGAAACCTGTGGGAGCGGACCTGTCCGCGAAGACCAAGCGTCAGGCACTAAACAAGCGTCGGCAGTTATGACCCTTTCGCGGACAGGTCCGCTCCCACGGTTTCAATTGCGAGCTGGCTTTGCCGATTACCCGCGCAAAAAGATGGCCTTTAGACATTTTTCTCACTTTTATTTTCGACACAAATCGACACACGTCAGCGCCCATGACCCGTACCCTTCAGACGATACAACCGGGCACGTTGTCGCACCCAAACGAATGCCATGCGGTTGTACTGAAACGTTTCATCTGTCATAAAAGGCTGGCTACGGGCTCGAAAATCTAGAAAAACATAGATTAATGGGTCGACGATAGCTGCTCGAATGTTCGACCCCGCGCATGACCAAACACGCCAGTCGTTGCCCGCTTCCCGTAGCGGATACCTGTGCTATCCAGCCTGCCTTTTCAACCTCATCGAGGCCATTCATACGGCGCGCCCAAACGTCGTGCATCAAAAAAGGACCGGACATTGAGCGATCAATCCACTCCGAACTCTCCACTTGCCAGATTTTGCGACAAAGTCGGCATTCCCTATCCGCTGTTCTGGGGCTTTGTAGGCCTGCTGATCTTCATGATCGGAGACGGCGTCGAACTCGGCTACCTCTCGCCCTTCCTCAGTGAACGTGGCATGCCCGGCGATGAAATCGCCATGATCTTCACCATCTACGGCGTCACGGTCGGGATCTCCTCGTGGCTTGCCGGCGCGCTCTCCAATATCTGGGGACCCAAGAGAGTGATGTTTCTGGGCCTGATCATCTGGAGCGTGTTCGAAGTGCTGTTCCTGATTTATGGCCTGCAGGAACTGAGCTACTCCATGATTCTGCTGACCTATGGCTTGCGCGGCTTTGGTTATCCGCTGTTCGCTTATGGCTTTCTGGTCTGGATTGCGGCGGCCACACCGTCCCGCAAAATGGGTATGGCTGTGGGTTGGTTCTGGGTGGCTTACGCCGCAGGCCTGCCGATGCTGGGTTCGCTGGTGGCAAGCGTCGCCATTCCGCTGATTGGCGCGTTGCAAACGTTCTGGCTGTCCTTTGGCCTGGTGGTCGTTGGCGGCGTGGTGGGTCTGGTCGGGATGCGCGAAGCTCATGGCATGCGTCGATTGGCGCCCGAAGGTGAACGTCCGATGGTGTCGATGGCCAAGAACATCACCATCATGTGGACGCGCCCGAAAGTGTCACTGGCCGGGCTGGTCCGGGTGATCAACACCTCTTCAATGTTCGGCTTTCTGGTGGTGATGCCTGGCTTCTTTATGCACACCGTTGGGTTCACACTGGAAGAATGGCTGCGTCTGCTGACCATCGTCTTTGTGTTCAACATCATCGGCAATCTCAGCTCCAGCGTGATCAGCACCAAGATCGGATTCCGTAACACGATCCTGTGGTTCGGCGCAGTGGGCAGCACGATCAGCACGCCACTGTTCTTCTTCATGCCACAAGCGTTCCCGCACGACTTCCTGATTGCCTCGGTGTTCGGTGCCTTTTACGGCCTGACGCTGGCGTGCTTCGTACCGCTGTCAGCGCTCGCACCGGCATTGGCGCCGCAAAACAAAGCCGCTGCGCTGTCAGTATTGAGCTTGGGCGCTGGCGCTTCGACGTGGGTCGGGCCGGCAGTTGTCGCGATCTTCAACGAGCGTTTCGGTATTGAAGGCGTGGTCTGGGCGTTCAGTGGGCTGTACGCACTCAGCGCTGTGCTGACTGCATTCCTGAAAGACCCGGAACCGGTGCACGACCCTATCCTGATCAAGATCAAACGCCGGATCAAAGTCTACGCGCCACGAATCGATTTCCGTTGGGCGCATGCGGAAGACCCGAACAAAGACGTAAGCTGAATCAAGCAGGCTCCCATCCAACATCGGGCTGGTTACCGATCGTGGGAGGGAGCTTGCTCGCGATGAGGCCGGTACACTCGCAGCATATTCGGGGTACCGATTTTCCAATCGCGAGCAAGTTCCCTCCCACAACCCCACCTTTGCTTCGCCACAGCACCGCGGCTTTACCACGAAGCATCTTCCAAGTCAGGCCGCCTGGACCCGCCGCTTCTCGGCCAGCCAGCTACGGCCATACAGCAGCGCAATCGCAACGATTGCCACCGCTTGAGCGCTCAACGAGTACGCGTCAGCATGAATACCCAACCAATCGAACTCGAAGAACGGCACCGGCCGAGTCCCGAATATCCCCGCCTCTTGCAGCGCCTTCACGCCATGCCCGGCAAACACCACCGACAGTGCGCAAAGCAACGCGGCGTTGATGCCGAAGAACAACGCCAGCGGCAGTTTCGCCGAGCCGCGCAGGATCACCCACGCCAGACCAATTAGCAGCACCAACGCCGTGGCGCCGCCCGCCAAGACTGCGTTGTGCCCCGCAGGCCCGGCTTGCAGCCACAGGGTTTCGTAAAACAGGATCACTTCGAAAAGCTCTCGATAGACCGAGAAGAACGCCAGAATTGCAAACCCGAAACGCCCCCCTCCACCCACCAGACTGCTCTTGATGTAATCCTGCCAGGCCGCAGCGTGCCGACGGTCGTGCATCCAGACGCCAAGCCACAGCACCATGACACTGGCGAACAATGCGGTCGCACCTTCGAGCAATTCGCGCTGTGCGCCGCTGACGTCGATCACATAGGCCGCGAGCGCCCAGGTAGCCAAGCCCGCCACCAACGCCAGACCCCAACCGATGTTGACGCTGCGCACCGCCGATTGCTGCCCAGTGTTGCGCAGAAAGGCCAGAATCGCCGCCAGCACCAGAATGGCTTCCAGCCCCTCGCGCAGCAAAATCAGCAGCCCGGAAATGAAGCTCAACGAAGTGCTCAAACTGTCGCCGCCAAGCAAGCCGGCCGACGCCTTGAGCTTGGCTTTAGCCGCTTCCAGCTTTTGCACAACCTGCGGGATCGATAGTCCGTCCTGCAATGACTGCCGATAAGCCATCAGCGCTTTTTCGGTGTCCTTGCGCACAGTTGCGTCGACGTTATCGAGCGAGCTTTCGACCAGCTCGAAGCCTTCCAGATACGCCGCCACCGACAGGTCGTAAGCCTGCTCGCGGTCACCCGCTTGATATGCCGCAAGACTCTTGTCCAGCGTGGTGCTGGTGTAATCGAGCAATTGCGCCGGGCCGCGTTGAACCTGCGGTGGCTGTGCGCGCTGCGCCCGGAAAGTCGCCGCCACTTGTGGGCCTTCGGCAGCACTCACTTCAGCAGGCGTCTGACGGGCCAGGTCGGCCAGGTTGAAAGCCTTGCCCTTGGCTGCAGATGCATCAGCGCTGAAGCCTGCGATGTAGGTGGCAACATCCCAACGTTGACGGTCGTCCAGTTGATCGGCGAACGCCGGCATGTCGGTGCCTTCAATCCCCAGTCCGAGCGTGTTGTAAACGTCATACAAACTCAGCCGATCGAGGCGCGCAGCGTCGCGCAAATTGGCCGGCGGAGGCGTAAGTCCAATCCCCGCCGGGCCATCCCCCGCCCCTGCATCGCCGTGACACACCGCGCAGTGCTGCGCATACAACGGAGCGCCTCGGGTGGGGTCGGGCGTGATGATCGGCGCTTGGCTGACTTCATAGGTGACTGCCAACTTCGCGCCCAGCTGCCGGGCCTGACGCGCGACCAGTGCGCCGTCCACGCGTTGCTCGACGGCCTTTTGTAAGTCATCGACGCCGCGCTCCAATTCGGCCCGTTCCGGTCGCGCGGGCAAGGCGACGATCAGGCTTTGCAACACAGCCAGAAATTCGACCTGCTCGCGGTATTCCGACTCATCCACAACCTTGCCTCCGGTGACGGTCGAGGGGTAATCGGCGCCGATGTAATCGAGCAAATGCAGCGCCTGGGCCGCGCCATCAACCGAATCCGCCGACGCTGAGAAGCTGCAAAACGCCAACAAAGACAGGCCAACGCAGCGCAGGAGTCTGGATGGGGAAAACATGAGTGAGTCTCAAATAGGAATGCGAAGGGTTGTCATTGTTCACGTCTCGCGCGACGCACTCAAGCGTCCCGACGAGATAAAAGCCGCGGATGATCCGCTCGGTAGAATTCAACGAGAAAATCCACAAGCGCACGCACCTTGGGCGCCAAGTGTTTGCTCTGAGGATAAAGGGCGTAGTAGCGCCGCTCGCCCAAGGTGTAATTGGGCAGCACATGCACAAGACGGCCTTGCGCTATGTCGCGCTGTACTGTCACTCGGGTAAAAGCTGCAATGCCGCAGCCGGCCAGAGCGGCAGCATGTAGGGCGCTGATTGCATCGCAACTCATCTGACCTGCCAGCGGTACCCTGATCTTTTCCCCGCCCAGGGTCGGGCTGAGTTGCCAGTGCCCGACTGAGCTGCCGGTAAAGGCCAACAACCGGTGCTGGATTAAATCTTCTGCTATGCGGGGCAAACCCCGCTCTCGAATATAAGCGGGCGACGCCACCAACATCATCGGCGAAACGGTCAACGTGCGCGCCATCAGGGTGCTGTCATCCAAAGGACCTGAAATGCGCAAAGCCAGGTCAAAGCCGTCGGCTACCAGATCAACAAAGCGGTCTTCGCATGATAATTCCAGTTGGATACCCGGATAACGTCGCTGGAAATCCGGCAGCCACTGCCCAAGGTCTTGAGTTCCGATGACCAGCGGCACACTGACGCGCAGCAGCCCTGCCGGACGATTGTGTTGCTCGGCCATAGCCTGCGCCGCCGCTTCAACCCGGTCCAGAATGTCCACGCAGGCGGTGTAATACTGCTCACCTGCATGGGTCAGGCTCAAACGCCGGGTGTTGCGATTGATCAACTGCACGCCAAGCTCGACCTCAAGCTGTTGCAACTGGCGGGAGATCGTCGAATGGGTCGTGCTCAAGCGCTCTGCTGCCGCCGAAAAGCCCTTGGCTTCGACGATGCAGCGGAACGCGCGCATGGCGCAAAACTGGTTCATCAACTCTTGACCCAAGTAGCCTGCCCTGCAGCAGGCCGATTAATGATCAGCGCGTGGGCAGTGCGATGATCTGGTCGGTCGTCAGCACGTCACCGAACGTGTCTTCGATTTCGGCGAGAGCGGCACGATGGAGCTCATCCTTGCTCACGGTCTGGCCGCCGACACGAGTGATCGCACGCGTCGCGGCGGCGTCGGATGCTACCACGACGTTGTACCCAGCCGGCGCTGCGTCCCGTGCCGCGCCGGCGACACAGGCGTGGGTCATAAGCCCGGAAATGATCAACGTTTTGACCTTGGCCTTCTTCAGACGGGCGTCCAGATCGGTCCCCACAAAGGCGCTGACATTGCTTTTCTGAACCACCACGTCCCCCGCTCGAGGCTGCATCAGCGGGTGAAACTTCACGCCCTCTCCCCCCAGAGCAAATACTGCGGACCCAGCTGGCGCCACATGCTGCACATGATAGACAGCGATCCTGCTGTGGTCGGCGAACTCAATCAGTCGCCGGGTATTTTTCAATGCCTGCATCCCGTCGTCGATGGGCATGCGTCCGCTGAAATACTCGTTCTGGAAGTCGATCACCAGTAATGCGGTACTGGCCGGGTCGAAACGTGTGATGGGTGTGGCGCCGGACATGGCGCGAATGGTCGGATGAGCCTCAAGGGTGGCTTCTGTACCCAGCGACAGCTGCGCGCTGGTCAGGCCGACGCTGGCGACAATGGCCTTGAGTAACCAGGAGAGAGGACGAACGCGAGGCGCGCTGTACGTTGCGAGTGAAAACACAGGGAAACCTTCCAGGTAATAGTCAGGATGAGTGACCAGTCTAGGAAGACCAACCTGTCGCAACAACGCACCTGCCGGCACAACTTCTGTGCAGATACCGCACAATCATGACCGGCTCACGCGCGGTGCAATGTCGCCAAAAACGCCGCTGCGCTGACGAACAACCCGGCAAACGTGCGATTCATCCGGCGTTGCTGCTTGGGTGTTTTCAGAGCACGCAGTACTTTAGACGCCAGCCCCGTGTAGCCGGCCATGACAATAAGGTCAACGCTGACCATGGTCGCCATGATGATTGCGTACTGCGGCACCAGCGGCAGGTGGGTGTCAATGAACTGCGGGAGGATCGCCAGCATGAACACCAGCGCCTTGGGGTTGCTGATGTTCACCAGAAAACCGCGCGCTATCAGCGCCAGCGGCTTGCCGATCGGGCGGATGGTAGCGTCATCGGCCATGTCGCTCGGTAACGCGCGCCACTGCTTGATGCCCAGATAAACCAGATAAGCCACACCGAACCATTTGATCAGGGTGAAGGCCAACGCCGAGGTTGCCAACACTGCGCCGAGACCTGCGGCAACTACTGCGATCTGAACGATAAGCGCGAGCTGCAGGCCAATCGCATTCCAATAGCCACGCCAGAAACCGTACTGCAGGCCACTGGACATCGATGCGATTGCACCCGCGCCCGGCGAAATACTGATGATCCAGCACGCCGCGAAAAAAGCCAGCCACGTTTCGAGCGACATCACACACCTCAGGCAGCGAAAAAACAGGCACCTAACCTAGTATTTCCGTTGACCGAAAACCAATGATTTCTAACTGTTGCGGTGATATGGGCTGAAACTGTGTGCCAAGGCGCAAATCAACGCTGAGGCTGATCAAGAACGCGCTTCTCGCCCGTGACAAAGGGCAGCGCGTCGCTACCTCGCCAGCGGCGAATCGATTTCTGAAAGAACTGGCTGTTGGGCACTTGAACCAGTGCGCCGCCCAATTCCGCAGGCTCGATAAGGGTCGTGAACATCAGGTTGATCGCCGTAACCCGGCCCTTGATGCCGGGCTTGTCGGTAGTGTCGACCAGCTCGACTACGTCACCGATGCGAAACGGCCCGATGGTGAAGATGAACACCGCGCACAATAGGTTCGACAGCACGCTCCACATGGCGAAAAAAGCCACCGCCGCCACTGCAACGAATCCGGACAGTGCAGCCCACAGCACAGCAGCTGAAACCCCCAGACGCCCCAGCACAGCCACGAACGCGCTGCCCATGATCAACCAGCGCAAGCCGCCACGCAGCAACACCAATAGCTCAGGGGGAAATGGATAACGCTCGCCGAGTCGCGTGAGGAAGCGCCC
Source organism: Pseudomonas rosaeacicularis (assembly GCF_057128745.1). Lineage (NCBI taxonomy): Bacteria > Pseudomonadati > Pseudomonadota > Gammaproteobacteria > Pseudomonadales > Pseudomonadaceae > Pseudomonas > Pseudomonas rosaeacicularis. The sequence goes on along the minus strand of NZ_JBSKHT010000001.1, from coordinate 155,275 downwards.
TACAAGACGCTGCGATACGTAGCCTGCCAACAGGATCAGCAGGATCTGCAGCCCAAGCAAAATGGGCTCCACCCAGTAAGCCGGGACCGGCAGTGCCAACGACTCCATCAGGACAACGCTTCCAGCTCGGCCTGCATCGATTCCAGCAATTCCAGTGCAGCCATCCAGGCGTCTTCGAGTTCGCCTTCGCGGACCTTCAGCTTGGCTTGTTCAGCCAGCGTGTCGCGCAGCTTGTCTTTGTTGGCTGCTTCGTAAATGTCACTGTCACCCAGCGCAGTCTCGATTTTCGCAAGCTTCTCGTGCAGCGTGCCCAGGTCTTTTTCCAGTTTGTCGGCTTCACGCTTGTGCGGTGCCAGTTGTTGACGCAACGCGGCGGCCTGCTGACGCTGGGCTTTCTTGTCGGTCTTGTCGACGTTCACCGGGGTGTTGCTGACCGGTGCATTGCGCAGCCGGTAATCCACCAGCCAGCGCGCGTAGTCGTCCAGGTCGCCGTCGAATTCCTGCACCACGCCATCGGCCACCAGCAGGAAGTCATCGGTGGTGCTCTTGAGCAAATGACGATCGTGAGAAACCACCAGCACCGCGCCACTGAATTCCTGAAGCGCCATGGTCAGCGCCAGACGCATCTCGAGATCAAGGTGGTTGGTGGGTTCGTCGAGCAGCAGCAGGTTGGGTTTGTCCCATGCGATCAGCGCCAATGCCAGACGCGCCTTTTCACCACCGGAGAAATTCAGCACCGGCTCGTCCAGTCGCGCACCGCGGAAATCAAAACCGCCGAGGAAATCGCGCAGGGTTTGTTCGCGTTCGATGGGCGCGATGCGCTGCAAGTGCAGCAACGGGCTGGCCTTGGAATCGAGAGAGTCGAGCTGATGCTGAGCGAAGTAACCGACGACGGTATTTTCGCCACGCACCATGCGCCCACTTAACGGCTCAAGCTCACCGGCGAGGTTTTTGATCAATGTGGACTTGCCCGCGCCGTTCGGCCCCAAAAGGCCAATGCGAGCGCCCGGCGTAAGCTGAAGCTTGACCTTCTGCAGGATCGTCACGTCGCCGTAACCCAGGCGCGCGTCGGACAAATCCAGCAGCGGGCTGGAAATCTTGCTGGATTCACGGAAGGTGAAATCGAACGGCGAATCGACGTGCGCCGCTGACAGCTCTTCCATGCGTTCCAAGGCCTTGATCCGGCTCTGGGCTTGCTTGGCCTTGGTGGCTTGAGCCTTGAAGCGCGCGATGAATTTCTCCATGTGCGCGCGCTGCGCCTGCTGCTTGTCGTAGGCCTGTTGTTGCTGCGCCAGACGTTCGGCACGGGCGCGCTCGAAGGCGCTGTAGCCGCCGCGATAGAGGGTGATTTTTTTCTGCTCGACGTGGGCGACGTGATCAACCACCGCGTCGAGAAAATCACGGTCGTGGGAGATGAGCAGCAACGTGCCGGGATAGCTCTTGAGCCAGTCTTCGAGCCAGAGAATGGCATCGAGGTCCAAGTGGTTGGTCGGCTCATCGAGCAGCAGCAGGTCCGAAGGGCACATCAACGCCTGCGCCAGATTCAAACGCATCCGCCAGCCGCCGGAGAAGTCACTGACCGGCCGTTCCATTTGCTCGTTGGTGAACCCCAAACCCGCCAGCAGTTTGCGAGCGCGGGCGTCTGCGGTGTAGCCGTCGGCGCTGTCGAGCTCCGAATGCATACGTGCCTGCGCAGCGCCGTCCTGGGTTTCTTCCGCCAGCGCCAGATCACGCTGGACCTGACGCAGACGGATATCGCCATCAAGCACGTAGTCGACCGCTTGGCGATCGAGTGTATCGATCTCCTGGCGCATGTGGGCAATACGCCAATCGGCAGGCAGCAGGCAATCGCCGGAATCCGGGGTCAGTTCACCCAGAAGCAATGCGAAGAGGCTGGATTTACCGGCGCCGTTGGCACCGATCAGACCGGCTTTCTGGCCGGCGTGCAGGGTCAGCTCGGCGTCTTCTAGCAGACGTTGCGGACCACGCTGTAAGGTAAGGCTTTGGATTCGGATCATAATGGCGGCGGAGTCTACCAGCTTCGTCCTGAACAGGTAGATGACTATGGCGTCACAACTCTGGAGTTTTACCCAGAATTTCTATGCCCGACCGGGTGTCGAGCAGGCGTGTATGACGCTACAAACAAGCGGCACCAACGTGTGTGCAGTGTTGTGCGGGGTGTGGCTGGGTCTAGAGGGCGTTGCCTTCACCAGGCAGCGGCAGGAGGAAATCAGACAATTGGCGGCGCCATGGCAGGAAGACGTCGTACGACCGCTGCGCGAATTACGTACGCGCTGGAAGGCGAAGTCGGTGGGCGACGAACAATGGAGGGTATTACGCGAGCAGCTCAAAGGGCTTGAACTGGATGCAGAGCGCGAGCTGTTGCTCAGGCTGGAAGCTTTGGCGCAAGACTGGCCGAAACAGCAGGCGTTGGACACTGATGCATGGCTCTTGGGGCTGGCGGGGGATGCCGCCGGTGACAACCACGACGCGCTGCGAACGCTGCGCGCCGTGGCTAGCTGCGCTTAGGAAGCGCTGCCCGATGTGGAACCGGTTGCAGGTGTTGCAGCGTTGGCTGGCGACGCTGCAGGTGTTGCTGACGTAGTAGCTGAAGCCGGTGCGGTCGCAGGTTTTGCTGCAGTGGCGGCCGGTGCAGCAGGTTTTGCTACAGGCTTGGCGGCTGGCTTGGCTGGCGCTTTGGCGGCCGCTGGCTTGGCAGCAGGTTTAGCTGCAATAGGCTTGGCAGCTGCTGGTTTGGCGGCTGCAGGTTTTGTAGCGGCTGGTTTAGCGGCTGGTTTGGCAGCTGCTTTAACCGGGGCTTTAACAGGAGGCTTGGTAGCGGCGCTGGCGGCTGGCGATTTAGCCGCAGGTTTTGCAGCGGCTTTTGGGGCGGGTGCCACTTTGGCCGCAGGCTTGGCTGGCGACTTTGCCGTCGCAGGCACTTTGGCAGCAACCGGCGCTTTAGCAGCCGGTTTTGCAGCGGGCTTGCTGGCAGCTTTGGCCATTTGCGCTTTGGCGGCTGCGGGTTTCGCAGCAGCTTTGGCGACAGGCTTGGCTGCGGCTTTGGTGGCGGCGGTTTTGGCTGGTGCTTTCGCAGGGGCTTTGGCGGCAGGCTTGGCGATCGCTTTAGCAGGAGTCGCTTTCACAGCGGCAGGTTTTGCAGCGCGATCACTCAGCGCTTTGCCAACGGCTTCCTTAACACGACCTACGCCCTGCGCCAACTTCAGGCTTTCCTGGGCATCACGCTTGAGATTAAGGATGTAAGAACGGGTTTCGGTCTGACGATCTTTCAGGGCATCGAGCAGCGCTTCGAGCTCGGCAACACCGTCTTTGGCCTTGGACTGTGCCTTGGCTTTTCCTGCGGTCGCAGCGGCTTGCAGCTTGGTGCGCGACTTGTGCAATTTTTCCTGTGCCTTGCCGCGTTGTTTTTCAAGCTTGGCGAGCAATTTCTCGGCGTCAGCCAAAGCTTGAGAGCAGGCATTTTCAAGGTGTTCGAGCAAACTGCTGGACAGTTGTTGGAGCAAATGCAACGGGGTATTTACTGGCTTCTTTTTGGCCGACATGACTTACCTCCTGGCTGATTTGAATGCGGCTCATACTAGACCTCTGCCCGCACCGCCGCTAGGGCATCTTGACACTGCAAACCCCAGTCTGTTGCACATCGCCGAAAATCCCTGCATATCCCCATCACATTCGCTACGCGGCGCTGGCATAATCCCCACTTCCCAGGCCGGAGAGCATTCATGTCGCGCTACCTGTTAACGTCGTTGTTATTCTTGCTACCCCTCGCGCACGCAGCCGATGCTCCCACCACTGACAACGCCCACGACCTGGCGTACAGCTTGGGAGCAAGCCTGGGTGAGCGTCTGCGTCAGGAGGCGCCAGATCTTCAACTCCCCGCGCTGATCGATGGCCTGCAGCAGGCGTATCAAAACAAACCGTTGGCGATCAAGCAGGAGCGCATCGAGCAAATCCTCAGCGATCACGATGCGGCAGTCGCCCAGGCAGAAACCTCAGGTCAGTCCGAACCACAGACTGAGGCAGCGCTGAAAGAAGAACGCCATTTCATGGATATCCAGAAAGCCAAGCCGGGCGTACGTGTTTTGGCAGACGGCGTTCTGATGACTGAGCTGACACCGGGCACCGGACCCAAACCAGACATCAACGGCCGGGCGCAGGTCAAGTATGTCGGCCGTTTGCCTGACGGTACTGTCTTCGATCAGAGCGCAACCCCTGTATGGTTTCGCCTCGACAGCGTTATCGCGGGTTGGACTACAGCTTTGCAGGAAATGCCCGTCGGCGCGAAATGGCATCTGGTGATCCCATCGGCGCAGGCTTACGGCGCAGAAGGGGCCGGCGATTTGATCGATCCCTACACACCGCTGGTATTCGATATCGAGCTGATTTCGGTTTCTCAATGAGGTCGACGTGGGCCGCAGATTCCTGAAGATCAGCCACAAAAAAAGGGTGCCTTGAGGCACCCTTTTATTGCACTGAAACACGTTAGGCGATCACGCCTGAACAGCAGCATCCTGTTCTTTATGTGCGTTGTGCAGCACTTCGATCAGGCAATCTTCGAGCTCGAAACGCTCGTGCAGCAACCCGCCCAGAGCGTTGAACTCTGCCGCGACCGATGAACAATCAGAGACATCGCCCTTGTCGCACCGATCATTGAACGCCAACGCTGTAGCGGTAATAGCGTTCAGCCGTGGGTAAATGGTTGTGTCCGCCCATTCCAGACTGCGTTCGTCATTGAACGCTTTGGCTTCACTGTTCAGTTGCTCGTAAATTTCGAAGTGCCCGGCGGAGACGTAGTCGACCAGCAATTCGCAAAATGTCTGCAATCCCTTTCGATCGGCCGCCAAGGCTTCAGGCGTATCGCCAAGTGCATCGTAGGACCGGATCAGCTCGCTGCGTTCCAGCAACCAACGATCGATCAGCTTGTGAACCCCACCCCAGCGTTCCTGAGCATTCTGACAACTTTCCAGCATGATGTTCTCTCTTCCCTTCAGGGGCATGCTGCCTGTAATCGAATTGACGATGCGGCCTGCAAGCGCAGAAAAACCGGATCCAAAACACGTCGACAGCAGCAATATTCCAATAACGCGTGCGGGTCAGATTATGCCCGCACGACTGGGCCTTCAAGGTACGCAGGAGATAAAGTTCATACAAGCGTTTAATCCCCGGGACCCGGCGCCATTGATCCAAAGCGCCGAAATTCGATGAAAAGGTAACGCAGTGCAAACACGCTCAAGCCCGCGAACGCCAGTAGGCTCCACTCCGGAATGCTAAGGCCAACAAATGACCAAGTGATTTCAGAGCAGCCCGCATGGCCGTACAACACCAGGCTCAGCACCTTCAGGTAAGGCTGGGTATCGAGTAGATATTGCAGATTAGCCAGGCAGGACGCCATGTCTTCGGGGGGCGAGGCTTGGAGAAACACTTGTCTGGCTGCAACCGCCGCCCCACAAGCCGAAACCAGCAGCATAAACGCCGAATACACCCGCCAGCCCTGCTTGCCCGGACAGTGCAAAACCGCGAGCAGGCAGATCAGGCCATAAACGGCATAGAGAGAGCGCTGCACCAGGCACAGCGGACTTAACGAGGGTCCGAGTTGATACTCAAGATAGACAGCCGTACCCAAGAAAGATGAGCAGGCAATAAACACCAGAAGGAATGAGATGCGAAGCCGAGCCAAGTGCATGGAAAATCCGTGACAAAGGACGTGGGCAGTTACGGTAGAGGAAAGCGCACATTCGTTTCAAGGCGGCGGACCACGGATATTTCCCTGTTTAAGTAAGGACTTACCGACCCCTGACAACCGAATTTATACAAACCTGTTTAAGACAGATCCGCAGGAGTTCGACAATCAGGGAAAGCTCCTACCCCTATGCGAGGCGAAAACGAAAAAAGACCCCAGAAAGGTCTTTTTTCAACAACGGTTTAACAGACTCAGACACTGCTCAACATGGGCAGTGGTCGCGCCAGCAAGCGCTCGTCGAGCAGCCCCAGACCTTCTTGGAACAGCTGATTGCTGCGGTCTGTCTCCCCCAGCTGCGCCAGCAGCCTGGCAAGCTCCGCACACGCTTCCGGATTGCGTTGAACACGCAAGCTTGCTTCCAGATAGTCACGCGCCTTGCCCCATAGACTGCTTTGCAAGCACAGCCGACCCAGGGTCAATAGCAGCCCCGGATCATCAGGATGATTTTTGAGCCAACCTTCTGCCGTCTGCAGCTGCCTCGCAGGATCGCTGCCACGCACCAAGCCGTAAAGGCGTGCGAGGTGGGTGTTGTAATCGCGCTTCATGCACGCGCGCAGTGCCTCTTCGGCTTGCGCATCAGCGCCCAGTCGACGCAACTGCTCGGCATAAGCCAAAACCAACGCGGGCTCCTGACGCTGAGCTGAGCTCAGTTGCTGCCAGGCCATATCCAGCGCTGGCAGCCCGGTAAGGTCTGCCTCCCCAGTCTGCTCGCGGTAAGCAGCAAGGGACAGATTCTCACCCCATGCTCGCCGTTCAAGTTCGGCCAATTCCTGCGCAGGCAGCACCTTGTCTTTGCGCAGTTCGGGCATCAGGCGAATAACCTCTGACCATTCGCCGCGCTGTCGATACAGGCGCTGCAACTGCCTCAACACTTGCGCGTTGTGGGGATGACGTTGCTGCATGTCCTGCAATGTAACAAGGGCGCCATCGCTGTCGCCGCGGTCCACTTGCAGTTGTGCGTGGTTCAAAGCGATGGCCAATTCAGCCTGCGGCTGACGCTCAAGCGCGCGCTCAAGCAGCGCGTCACTGTCCTCGTAACGACCTTGCTCGTTGGCGGCACGGGCAGCGCCCAGGTAGTAAAGCAGCGGTTGACGCTCAGCTTCGGCAGCGCGATGCAGATGGCGTTGCGCACTGGCCCAGCGACCTTCTGCCAAATCCAGCTGACCCTGCTCAATCGCCGTTTGAACACGACGGCTGCGATTGCGATTGGACCACGGATTGACTACCCCGCTGGACGCCATGACCAGCCCAAGCAATGCGCGGACCAGCCACACCACTAACCAGACAGCCACCAGCAATGCCAGCATGGCCCAGAGACTGGACTCGTAGCGGAAGCTGTCATAAGAAATCAGCACATAACCCGCGTGCTCGGAAATGGCGAGACCGACCAGCGCGGCGACGACAATGACCGCGAACACAATTAGATAGGCGCGCTTCATTGGCGAGTCTCCTGCTGCGCCTCATTGCCCTGTTTGTCCAATGCGCCGCCGACGGGAGTGTGACGTTGCTCAAGATAGGCCTGCACTGCGCTCAGACTCGGCGCCAGATCCGGCGTCACGACGGCGACAGGCTGTTTGGACAGCGCCTCGATCTGCGTACCAATGGCTTTGCTCTGCGGATTGTCCTGATTGAAGTTGCTGTCCAATACGCTCTTGGCTTCAGCCATTGCTTTGGCATAGACCGGCGCCTCGCCGTTAAGCGCCGCCCACTGCGCCTGCTCCAGCGCAAGACTCAGCGCCAGTCGCACTTGGGTCAGGCTTTGCCCGGCCAGCAGTGGTCTTACGCTTTTATCGGCGTTGAAATCGATACGAATGAAACGGGAAATCTGATCCCACCACTTTGCCCAGTAGGTATCTTCGCTGCCATCGGTAAGGCCGAACAGTGATTGACCGTCGTCCTTGTACTCAGGCGCCAGCGCATTGAGGGCGATAGCCTGCTCGCGCACAGCGGCCAGTTGTAGAAACAAGCCGGTACGATCCGGCTGATCGACGCTGCGCAAAGCGGCAAGGCTTTTGGCTAGCTGTTCGCGGGCGGCATAAGCGCCGGGGTCGTCTTGCTCACGGAGAATCTCGTCGGCACCTTCAACCAGTGCGTGAGCGCTGTTAATGTCTTGCAGCGCAGACAGCCGCAGGCTGGCCAAACGAAGCAAGTGCTCGGCTTCGGCCAGGCGCCAGTCTTTGCGGCTAGCGCCCAACACGGTTTCAACTCGCTGGCTCAAGCGCTGCTGATCGCCCTGAAGCTGGGTGACCAGACGGCGGCGCTCTTCGAGCTCATCTGCGGCAGGCAACTGCGCCAGACGCGCACTGAAAGCCTGCTGGTCCTGCTTGAGGGCTTGCTGGTCCTGTTTAAGGACCTGGGTTTGCGAACCCACATCCTGCAACTGACCGGACTGTTGCTGATTGCCATTCTGGATCGCCCGTAACTGCCAGACACTCCAGCCGCCGACTGCGACACCCGCTGCACCCAGCAACAACGCCAGAATCACTAATCCATTGCTGCGTTTACCCGAAGGCTCTCTGTACGCTGGATCCGGGACCACCTCTGGATTGTGGGTAAGTACCGGTTCAACGTCATCTTTAGGCAAGAGTGTCTCGCTCACGTATCCATCCTTTGCATTTGGGCGCCATCGCGTCGTACGACTCGTCGATTTTTACGCCTGGGAGGCGGGCTCGGGTTGTTCCCCCAGCGCCGCCAGCAAGGCCGCGGCATTCGCGCCACGGCAATCCACTACATTACTGGCCCCTTCGGCACGCGCTGACTCAGCGACCCGGGGGCTTGGCACGAATAAAGGCAATTGCGAAAGCTGCGGCCAAAAATCGCCCGCTAACTGACGCAAGTGCTCAAAACCTTGTCCACTGCTGACCACCAGCCCGTTCAAGCGTTCCGCCCGAACACGCTCGGGCAGCGCTAATGCCGCGTATTGCGGCAGGTTGCGACGGTAAAGCGGCAGATAATCGACACTAACACCCTGCTCGCGCAAGCGCTGAGCCAACAACTCGCGCCCGCCCTCTCCACGCATGATCAACACCTTGGGATCGTGACCGGCGATGGCCTGCTGAAACCTAGGCAACTGGAGCAGCGCTTCACTGTCGTCACCCTCCTGCGGAAAACTCACGCTCAAGCCGTAATCATCAAGCAGCTTCGCAGTACCTGCGCCAACCGTGAACCATTGCTGGATCGGCGGCTGGGGCCAGATCTCGTCAAGCATCTCCAAGCCCAGACGTGCAGCCGGTTTGCTGACCACGATAACGGCGCAATATTGGTGCAGCTTGTAGATGATTGACTGGATTTCGGGAGTCACCGGCAACGGCTCAATTTCTAGCAGCGGCAGGCTTGAGCTGAACACTCCGGCGTCGGCCAGCACCTGAGCAAGCGCCTGGCATTCATCCTTCGGACGAGTCAGCAGCAAGCGCCAATTACTCACTCCTCGTCCGCCTCGCCATACACCGCTTTGAGAATCTTAGCGGCGCCTTGGGCCAACAGTGCTTCGGCTACCTGGACGCCTAACGCTTGGGCATCGACCTGCGGCGCGCGCGCATCGGCGTGCAGCAAAATGGCCCCAGACGGGTCGCCCACCAAGCCACGAAGCCAGAGCTGCTCGCCTTCAAGCACGGCATAGCACGCAATCGGCACCTGACAGCCGCCGTTGAGATGCTTGTTCAGCGCGCGCTCGGCTGTCACGCGGACGGCCGTGTCGTCGTGATGCAGCGGGGCCAGCAAAGCATGCAACTCGGTATCGATGCTGCGGCACTCGATGCCCACTGCACCTTGCCCGCCCGCTGGCAGACTGTCCTGCACGCTAATGGGAGCAGTAATGCGGTCTTCAAAGCCAAGACGAATCAACCCGGCGGCCGCCAAAATGATCGCGTCGTACTCACCCGCATCGAGCTTGGCCAGCCGAGTGTTGACGTTGCCACGCAGGAAATGGATGGTCAGATCAGGACGCCGCGCCAACAATTGCGCCTGACGGCGCAGGCTTGAAGTGCCGACGATACTGCCGGCAGGCAAAGCCTCAAGGCTCGGGTAGGCGTTGGAAACGAATGCATCGCGGGGGTCTTCGCGCTCGCAGATGCAGAACAGACCCAACCCTTGAGGGAAATCCATGGGCACGTCTTTCATGGAGTGCACGGCGATATCGGCTTCGTGCTCTAACAGCGCGGTTTCCAGCTCTTTGACGAACAGGCCCTTGCCGCCGATTTTGGACAGCGGGGAATCCAATAATTTGTCGCCCCGACTGACCATGGGCACCAGCGTCACCCGCAACCCCGGATGAGCCTCTTCCAGACGAGATTTGACGTATTCGGCCTGCCAGAGGGCCAGCGCGCTTTTGCGAGTAGCGATTCGGATTTCGCGAGAGGACATGAATCAATCCGTACTGAGTAATGCGGCGGATGATAGCAGCTCGGCCCCGCAGGGCCTCACTGCCGTCTTGAATCTGCGCGCATCATCATCTCAATTGAATGGCTGGCGCCATGCGGCACCGTGTCGCCTTCATCAAGTAGCGTAGCTCTTGTGGGAGGGAGCTTGCTCGCGAAATGCCGATGCATTCAATGCGATTTCAAGTGGTCGGAAAAAGCTTCGCGAGTAAGCTCCCTCCCACATGGATAGCCGAATGCCCGATAAACAATCAGAACTTCAGAGCTGCTGCATCATCTTGCGCACACCCGCCACATGCCGGCGGCTGACGATCAGTGCATCGCCGTTGAGGCCTTTGAGGAACAACTGAAAATGCCCCAGCGGCGTACGTTGCAGACGCTCGATGCGCTCGCGAGCCACTAGCGCGTTGCGGTGGATACGCACGAATCGGTCTCCGAATTCGTCCTCCAGCGCTTTCAACGGCTCGTCCAGCAAGACCTCGCCACCCTCGTGACGCAAGGTCACGTACTTGTGGTCAGCGATGAAATAGATGACATGGCTCAGCGGTATCAGCTCAATGCCCTTACGGGTGCGGGCGCTGATGTGACTGCGCGGGCCACTGCCGCTCTCGGCTGCCGGGCGAGTCATTGCGGCCAGCTGCACGCGATTGGGTCGCTCGGCTTTACGCAATGCATCCAACAAGCTTTCGGGCCGCACGGGTTTGACCAGATAACCCACCGCGCTGACTTGAAAGGCTTCCAGCGCAAACTCATCGTGCGCGGTGCAAAACACCACAGCAGGCGGGGTATCGCGCTCGCACAATTTTGCCGCCACCTGAAGGCCATCCAGGCCCGGCATGCGGATATCCAGTAACACTACGTCAGGCTTTAGGCTGTCGATCAAAGCCAACGCTTCTTCGCCATTGGTAGCGCTGGGTTCCAATACCCTATAGCCCTCAAGCTCGCCGATCATGCGACTCAGTCGCTCGCGGGCAAGGGGTTCGTCATCAACGATCAGGACATTCATATTGCTCTGGCTTCCTGCGTGAGTCTCGCACAAGGATAGCGTAGACAGGTGAAGTGACGACCGTCTCGGCGCTCCACGCTCAGACTGGCGAGAGGGCCAAAAAGTGCCGTGATTCGAGCTCCGATGTTTGCCAGGGCCTGCTGGGTACCGTTTGAAGTATGCCGCCCGGCCACTTCGTCGTAGGGATTACTGACACGCAATATGAATACCCCCCTTTCATAATCCGCTTCGACCCTGACGACTCCCCCCTCGACTCGAGGCGCAATGCCGTAGATCAACGCGTTTTCCAGTAATGGCTGCAAGGTTAGCTGGGGAATCGGCAAGTCGTCGGGAATTGCACTGACGTCCCAGTCCAACTGTAGACGCTCGCCAAGTCGATATTGCTCAATCGATAAATAACGTTTCGCCAATTCAAGCTCTTCGCGCCATGTGGTCAGGCTTCCAGGCTTACCCAGGCTGGCGCGAAACAGGTCGGACAAATCCAGCACCGCCTGCTCGGCCTTGATCGGGTCACTCCTGACCAGGCTCGCGATGCTGTTCAGCGTGTTGAACAGAAAGTGCGGCCGAATCCTTGCCTGAAGCGACTCGATCCGTGCGCGCAATTCCGCTTGCTGCTGTTTGCGCCACTGACTCTGCAGATAAAAGTAGCGCAGCATCAGCGCCGACATGATCACGGCAATCAACGAATAACGCACATAGCGCTCGATCATGCCATCCACCGCCAAATCACCGCTCAACTGGCAGTAATCGGCAACGGCGGTACACGCCAGCGTCACCCCCACCACGAGCATGCAACCCACAGCGCCGGCAACACCGGAATGCAAACGCGCAAGCCAGGGACGCAATCCGCACAACAGCGCAGCCGACAACAACACGATCCACTGCACGAACAGCGAGATCAACGCCATGCGCACCCAATCGAAACCCGGCCGCATGGGTTCGACCAGCACAAGCACCAGAACCAGCAACTGCGCCAGCACGACGAGCACCAGCAATGCCTGGGGCAAGCACAGTTCTGGTAGGAAAAACTCTTTGCCGGGCAAGCCGCTCTGGACCGGGTTGTTTCGCTGTGTTCGCATCGCTTCAGTCTCTGCGCTCGCACCCCCAAACGGCAAGCTGTCGGGGATAAAAAAACAGCAATGCTGTTATTATCGCCAGCGCCTTTTTCAAAATCGGCTTTCGTCATTTTTTCAGTACAGCAACCAGCAGAGCAGCGAGCGAATCCATGAGCACCGACAAGACCAATCAGTCCTGGGGCGGCCGCTTCAGTGAACCCGTCGACGCCTTCGTCGCGCGCTTCACCGCCTCCGTCACCTTCGACCAGCGCCTTTACCGCCACGACATCATGGGTTCCGTTGCCCACGCCACCATGCTGGCCAAAGTCGGCGTGCTGACTGATGCCGAACGCGACACCATCATTGATGGGTTGAAGACCATTCAAGGCGAGATCGAAGCCGGCCAATTCGACTGGCGTGTGGACCTGGAAGACGTACACATGAACATCGAAGCGCGTCTGACTGACCGTATCGGTGTCACCGGTAAAAAGCTGCACACCGGCCGCAGCCGTAATGACCAGGTCGCTACCGATATCCGCTTGTGGCTGCGCGATGAGATCGACCTGATCCTCGCCGAGATCACCCGCCTGCAACAGGGCCTGCTGGGCCTGGCCGAGCGCGAAGCTGGATCCATCATGCCGGGCTTCACTCACCTGCAGACCGCGCAACCAGTGACTTTCGGGCACCACATGCTGGCGTGGTTCGAAATGCTCAGCCGCGATTACGAGCGCCTGATCGACTGCCGAAAGCGCACCAACCGCATGCCGTTGGGCAGCGCTGCGCTGGCCGGCACCACCTACCCGATCGACCGCGAGCTGACCTGCCAACTGCTGGGTTTCGAAGCCGTCGGCGGCAACTCGCTGGACAGCGTTTCGGATCGCGACTTCGCCATCGAATTCTGCTCGGCCGCCAGCATTGCGATGATGCACCTGTCGCGTTTCTCCGAAGAGCTGGTGCTGTGGACCAGCGCGCAATTCCAGTTCATCGATCTGCCTGACCGCTTCTGCACCGGCAGCTCGATCATGCCGCAAAAGAAAAACCCTGATGTGCCAGAACTCGTTCGCGGCAAGAGTGGCCGGGTGTTCGGCGCGCTGATGGGCCTGCTGACCTTGATGAAGGGCCAGCCTTTGGCCTACAACAAGGACAATCAGGAAGACAAAGAGCCTCTGTTCGACGCCGCCGACACGCTGCGTGACTCCTTACGTGCCTTCGCTGACATGATTCCGGCGATCAAGCCCAAGCACGCGATCATGCGTGAAGCGGCACTGCGTGGTTTTTCTACTGCGACCGATCTCGCCGATTATCTGGTCCGCCGTGGCCTGCCGTTCCGTGACTGCCATGAAATCGTCGGCCATGCCGTTAAATACGGTGTGGACAGCGGTAAGGATCTGGCTGAAATGTCGCTGGAAGAACTGCGTCGCTTCAGCGATCAGATCGAACAGGACGTGTTCGCCGTGCTGACGCTGGAAGGTTCGGTCAATGCCCGAGACCACATTGGCGGCACCGCACCGAATCAGGTCAAGGCTGCTGTAGTGCGGGGTCAGGCGCTGCTCGCCGCTCGCTGAATATTCCCTTCAACTGCGCCGCCCGCAGGTGGCGCGGCTCTCTGACAAGACATCGAGACCCTCATGAGCGACACAATCGACAACGAAGAAGAAGACTTTGCCGAAGCGACGCTGACCGAAGCCATCGAAAATCAGATCGGAAGTGATAATCCGCCTGCCGCCAAAGCGACCTTCAACAAGCTGACCCTTGTGGGTTACGAGCGTGATGACATCCTTCAAATGATGGCTCACGTGCTTGCGGTAGAGATTGACGGCATCCTCAAGGACGACCGCCCGTTCGACACCCAATGGTATGAAACAGCGCTGCGCGCCCTGCCGGACATGCCGGACATGCCGCCAGGCGTGAAAATCGCCGACGAGTAAGAGAAGCAAAAAACTGTAGGAGCCAACTTGTTGGCGAGACGGCTCGATGCGGAGTCTCAGCCATGTCGCCTCGCGAACAAGTTCGCTCGTACAGGTCGTTTCATCACCTCGCAACATTCCCCCGGCAAATCCTCCAGACGCAACTACACTTGCAAACGTCCCGCTGCCGCTTGACCCACGGGGCTGTGTCGCCTGCGATTACCATCGCCCGTATCAACTAAAAAAGTCTGGAGCACCTATGTCGTTTACCCCTGAATTGGTTGCCGAACTGGAAATCCTGTCACTGTTCAACCTGGCCAACGTCCAGGAGGGACTAAAAGTCCATCACGTCGCCGCGCCTTCGGCGATTGCTGCTGCAAAAAGACTTCACGACAAAGGCCTGACGACTCAGGTCGATGGCGGTTACTTGACCAGCCTGGGGCTGGAGGCCGCCGAGCATGCACAGTCACTGCTGACGATTTTGGTCGTTTCCCAAGAAGCCGCCTGATCCAACCGGTCTCGCGAAACCTTCGCCCGGACGCGTGAAATAAAGGTTTCGCGACCCCTTCATTTTCAGGGAGCTGCGCCGATACAGGTTGGCGCCATCCAAGAACCATCAGCCGCTGAACAACATTCCAGCGCTGCACCTCTTGCTCGTCGCTCAACTCGCCCCCTTGCATTGCCGCTCGCCGGCCTGAGTCGCGATGAAGCGAAATTTCGAAATTCGACCGGATCTGGACGAAGGCATCGACCGAAAGGTGTTGACCCAGCTGCGTGCCCGCTTCCTGGCCCTTAACGAAGGGCGACTGGCCCGCGCCAACGAAGGGCTGTCGTCACGTCAGCAATCAGTGCTGACCCTGTTGCCGCTGTTCTTTCATGTCAATCACCCGCTGTTGCCGGGCTATGTGTCGGGTAGCACACCCGCTGGTGTTTCCAGCTACGAGCCAGATCCCCAGGCGCTTACCGAAGCCCAACGGCTGACTCGCTCGTTTTCCTACAAGCCCCGTCGCGGCACTGCACCAGACCCGATTCACGGCATCTTTCTGATGGGCAGCCTCGGCACCCTGGCTCAGGCCGATCAAAGCGACATGGACGTGTGGATCTGCCACGACTCGACGCTCTCGCCAGAGGCGCTGCAGGACCTGCGCAAGAAAAGCCACGCGCTAGAGATGTGGGCGGCGACGATGGGCGCAGAAGCGCATTTCTTTTTGATCAATCCTGAACGGTTTGTCCTGGGCGAGCGCGACGCGCAACTGAGTGGAGAAGACTGCGGCACTACCCAGCATTACCTGCTGCTCGATGAGTTTTATCGCACGGCCATCTGGCTGGCCGGGCGCACACCACTGTGGTGGCTGGTGCCGGTGTATGAGGAAGCGCGTTACAGCGAGTACGCGCACACGTTGCTGTCCAAGCGATTCATCCGCGCCGACGAAATCCTTGACCTGGGGAACATGGCGCACATCCCGCCCGGCGAATTCATCGGGGCCGGGCTCTGGCAGCTTTTCAAAGGCATCGAGGCGCCCTACAAGTCGGTGCTCAAGCTATTGCTGACCGAGGTTTATGCCAGCGAACACCCTCAGGTGCAGTGCCTGAGCATGCGTTTCAAGCAAGCGGTGTTCGCCAATCACGCCAATCTCGACGAACTTGATCCCTACATGATGGTTTATCGCCGGATCGAGGAATATCTGCGCGCACGCGGCGAGACCGAGCGCCTGGAACTGGTGCGCCGCAGCCTGTATTTGAAGATCAACAAGAAGCTCACCGGACCTTCCCGCACACGCAATCACAGTTGGCAGCGCGACTTGCTCGAACGACTGACGAAGGAGTGGAATTGGGACGAGCGTCAATTGGCGCTGCTCGACAGCCGCAGCCAGTGGAAAGTGAGGCAAGTGTCCAGCGAGCGCCGGGCGTTGGTCACTGAGCTCAATTTCAGCTACCGCTTTCTTACTCAGTTTGCGCGCACACAAAACGCGATCAGCTCGATCACCAAACGCGACCTGAACGTGCTCGGTCGCCGCCTGTATGCGACCTTCGAGCGCAAGGCCGGCAAGGTGGAATTCGTCAATCCGGGCATCGCACCGGATCTGGCAGAGGACACACTGACCTTGGTGCAGTCGCCCAACAAGCGCGAACCCGGCAAATACCAATGGGGCTTGTACAACGGTAATCTCGGCGTCCACGAGTGGGAGAATTTCACACCGATCAAGCGCAGCCGTGCGTTGGTGGAACTGCTCACTTGGTGCCATCGCAACAATGTGATCGACAGCACCACGCGCCTGGCGCTGCACCCCGGCACCAGCGATCTGACCGAATTCGAGCTGTTCCATTTGCAGGGCGCATTGCAGCAGAGCATCGTCCTTCCGCTGCAGCCCGCCAGCGAAGCGGCATTGTTGAGCCCAGGCATACCGAGCGAAATCCTGCTGCTGGTGAACGTCGGCGTCGATCCGCTCAAGCATCACAAGGACCTGAACATCCTGATGACCACCGAGCGCACGGACTCGCTGAGCTATGCCGGGGTCAAGGAGAACCTGGTACTGACGTTCGATCAGGTCACGCTCAACAGCTGGAATGAGGTGTTGGTCAATCGCTTCGACGGCCCGCACGCGCTGCTCGATTGCATGGCCGAGCTGCTCAACAGTTTTCCGTCCAACCGGCCAGCGCCCTCGGTGCGCGTGCGTTGCTTTTGCCACAACCGGGCGCCGGCGATCGCCCAACGGGTCGAGGAGTTGATCAACACCGCGCAACTGCTGCTCAAGCGAGGGCTCAATCACCGCTTTCTGATTCAGGTCGAGCAGCACTATCACGTGCTGGAAATCATTCCGGGGCAGGTCAGTCACGTTGCGCTCAACAGCCTGCCCGCCCTGCTGGATTACCTGAGCGAAGAGCTGCCGGCGTACAGTCCGCTGCACCTTGACCCTCATGCGCTGGATGACAGCGATCTGTCGCTGATCATTCCCCACGGGCAGCCGGAATGCGTGCAGGTGTTCTATCGCACCAGTGAGGCGCATGCCGACCTGTACGTGCTCGATGAATACAACGCTGTGTGGCATCAGCGCTTGCCATTTTACGACGAGTCGAGCCTGTTGCTGCCCTTGCAGCGCTTTCTGAGCTCGCTAATGTACCGGCGCGGGACAACGTTGCCGCTGGAAAATCCGCTTGATCCGCCATCCCTGGAAACCTTGTATTACCGGGTTTTGCCGGACGGCTCGGGGCGTGGGCGGCGGATTGAACAGCGTCAGGCACCCGCCGTGACCGCAGACAGAGCTTTCTATGACGTTCAGGCGATTGTTGAGCAAGCCTCGCCCGGTTTGGTGAGCGTGACGCTGTACTGCAACAGCAAAGAATTTTCCGAGCTGGAATTTGGTGAGCAACTGTTTGCCGTGGTGGTGCGGGAGATTCTCGACCGGCGTAGCGAGCCTGAACGCTATCGCTGCTACATCACGGACCTGGACCTGTCAGGCGTACTGAGCGATCAACGCGGGCAAACGATCCTGTTCCTGCGCTACAAAGCGCAACTGGAGAAGTCGTTGAACGAGGCGATGGATCAGGCTTGAGCCCGGATTGGGGTTCACACGTCCTGTAGGAGCTGCCGAGCAGCGCGAGGCTGCGATCCCGGTGTGTCAGGAGTACCGCATCGCAGCCTCGCTCGGCTCGTCAGCTCCTACAAAAGCAAGCGTTTGACGCAAGAATCAAAACGGTTGTCAGACCGCGTTTGCCCGCCGAACCTCGGACTCGGCCACGATCACCCGTCGACGCTCGTCGGTCGCGGCGCGCCATTCGCGGATGTCTTCGACGTGGCGATAGCAGCCGGTACAAACCTTGGCTTCATCGAGCCGGCATACGCTGATGCAGGGCGATTTCACCGCCGGGCTGACGTTGCTGAACAGGGGCTTGGGAGCGCGGGGCGGGTTGGCAGCAGCAGTGGCGGTCACGATCAATTTCCGTCGATGGGCTCAAAATCGATCTCGGCGCCAGCTTGGCTCTTGGCCAGGCGCTGAAGCATTTCGCCCAGCAATTCATCGCTCTTGTCGCACACCCAGCGCTTTCCTTCTTCGTCATAGTCGAAGTGAAAACCACCGGCCGGCGCAGCAAGCCACAGCTGACGCAGGGGCTCCTGACGACTGAAAATGAACTGCGTGCCGTTTTCGAATTTAACCGTCAGCACACCGGCCGAACTCTCAAGGTCCAGGTCCGGATCGGCCTCGTCGAAGATATCCTCAAGTTTCTCTTGGGTGGCATCGATCAGGTCGTGAAAGCGGGCTTCGGTCAAACTCATTGCGGGAACCTCGAAAGTGTCTACTGATGGCGCAGCGACGCAAGATACGGTCGCTCTGCAGCAATTGCAAAGCATACCCGCCCAATTGCGGGTCGGGGCGCCAAAAATCCGCACGATCACTGCACGATTCGCCGCCATCGCGTCAAAGCCCCGCCAGACGGGAAGTTCGGCGCATAGGCAATCTGTCGGGTGGTCGGTATACTCGGGCGCAATTAATGCTTATACAAAGGATTTCGCCATGAAGCGCCTGATCTCTTCCCTAGCTGCGCTCCTAGCGGTTGCGTGTCTTGTTACTGCCTGCGGTCAAAAAGGCCCGCTGTATCTGCCGGATGACGATGCGTCCAACGCCAGCAGCCCTGAAGCCAAGACCCACCCTGCCCCGCACAAGCACACGACCAACTAGGGAATATTCATGGACGCCTTCAACTACCGCGACGGTGAGCTATTCGCGGAGGGAGTTGCGTTGTCAGCCATCGCCGAGCGCTTTGGTACGCCAACCTACGTTTACTCCCGCGCCCACATCGAAGCCCAATATCGCGCTTATGCCGATGCCCTGAGCGGCATGCCGCACCTGGTGTGCTTCGCTGTAAAAGCCAACTCCAACCTGGGCGTACTCAATGTCCTGGCGCGCATGGGCGCCGGTTTCGACATCGTGTCCCGGGGCGAACTGGAGCGTGTACTGGTCGCTGGCGGCCAGGCCGACAAGATTGTGTTCTCCGGCGTCGGCAAGACCCGCGAAGACATGCGCCGAGCGCTTGAAGTCGGCGTCCATTGCTTTAACGTCGAATCCACCGACGAGCTGGAGCGCCTGCAAACGGTAGCCGCTGAGCTGGGCGTTCGCGCCCCGGTTTCGCTACGGGTCAACCCGGACGTAGACGCCGGCACCCATCCGTACATCTCCACCGGTCTTAAAGAAAACAAATTCGGCATCGCCATCGCTGACGCCGAAGACGTGTATATCCGCGCTGCGCAATTGCCGAACCTTGAAGTGATCGGCGTGGATTGCCACATCGGCTCACAGCTGACCACCCTGGAACCCTTCGTCGATGCGCTTGATCGCCTGCTCGCGCTGGTTGATCGCCTCGCCGACTGCGGCGTTCTGCTGAACCACATCGATTTGGGCGGCGGTCTGGGCGTGCGTTATCGCGACGAAGAGCCACCGCTGGCCAGCGAATACATTAAAGCCGTGCGCGAGCGCCTTGAAGGCCGTGATCTGGCGCTGATGTTCGAGCCCGGTCGCTTCATCGTGGCCAACGCCGGTGTACTGCTGACCCGCGTCGAATACCTCAAGCACACCGAGCACAAGGATTTCGCCATCGTCGATGCGGCGATGAACGACCTGATCCGCCCGGCGCTATACCAGGCCTGGATGGACGTGACCGCTGTGCAGCCGCGTGACACTGCAACGCGCACGTACGACATCGTCGGCCCGATCTGCGAAACCGGTGATTTCCTGGCCAAGGAGCGCGAATTGGCGCTGGCCGAAGGCGACCTGCTGGCCGTGCATTCCGCTGGCGCCTATGGCTTCGTCATGAGTTCCAACTACAACACCCGCGGCCGTACCGCCGAAGTGCTGGTAGATGGCGGCGATGCGTTCGAAGTCCGTCGCCGTGAAACCGTGGCCGAGTTGTTTGCCGGCGAAAGCCTGTTGCCGGAGTAATTCCCATGCTGCTGCGTTTTACCAAGATGCATGGCCTGGGCAACGACTTCATGGTGCTGGACCTCGTCAGCCAGCACGCGCACATTTTGCCCAAGCACGCCAAGCAATGGGGCGACCGCCACACCGGTATCGGTTTCGATCAGCTGCTGCTGGTCGAGGCGCCGAGCAACCCGGATGTGGACTTTCGCTATCGTATTTTTAATTCCGACGGTTCCGAAGTCGAGCAGTGCGGCAACGGTGCACGCTGCTTTGCCCGCTTCGTTCTGGACAAGCGTCTGACCGCCAAGAAGCAGATCCGCGTCGAGACCAAGAGCGGCATCATCGAGCTGGATATTCGCAACGACGGACAGATCAGCGTCGACATGGGCGCGCCTCGTCTGGTGCCCGCTGATATCCCGTTCGATGCGCCCGCCCAGGCCGAAAGCTACAGCGTTGAAGTCGACGGCCAGAGTTTTGAGCTTGCCGCAGTGTCAATGGGCAATCCCCATGCGGTGCTGCGTGTCTACGACATAAACAATGCGCCCGTCCACACGCTGGGTCCGAAACTGGAACATCACCCGCGCTTCCCGGCCCGGGCAAACGTCGGCTTTTTGCACGTAGTCGATCGTCAGCGCGCACAATTGCGCGTCTGGGAACGCGGCGTCGGGGAAACCCAAGCCTGCGGTACCGGCGCCTGCGCCGCAGCAGTGGCCGCCATCAGCCAAGGCTGGATGGACTCGCCGTTGCTGATCGACCTGCCCGGCGGACGCCTGTCCCTCGAATGGGCGGGCCCCGGCCATCCGGTGCTGATGACTGGCCCGGCGGTTAGGGTCTTCGAAGGCCAAGTACGTCTATGAGCGAGATTATCCAATGACCGACCAGCCTCAGGCTTCAACCGACACGCCCAGCGAATCGCCTGCCGATAGCGCAGCGCCAACCCTTGAAGCCGAGGCGGTCGCAGCCTACTTGCAGCAACACCCGGAATTCTTCGCCGAACACGATGAGCTGCTGACGGCGATGCGCATTCCGCATCAGCGCGGCGACACCGTGTCGCTGGTGGAGCGCCAACTCAAGCTGCTGCGCGAACGCAACATAGAGATGCGTCACAGGCTTTCGCAATTGATGGACGTGGCCCGCGACAATGACCGCCTGTTCGATAAAACTCGCCGCCTGATCCTAAACCTGATGGATGCGACCAGCCTGGAAGAAATCGTCATCGCGGTGGAAGACAGCCTGCGTCAGGATTTTCAGGTGCCTTTTGTCGGCCTGATTCTGTTCAGCGAAAACCCGATGCCGGTCGGGCGCTGGGTCAGCAGCGAACAGGCGCAGAAAGCCGTGGGCGGCCTGATTTCTGGCGACAAGACCATCTGCGGCGCACTGCGCGAGCATGAGCTGGAGTTTCTGTTTGGTGCCGAGCAGAGCAAGGAGGTTGGTTCAACCGCCATCGTTGCGTTGAACCATCAAGGCTTGCACGGCCTGCTCGCCATTGGCAGCCGTGATCCGCAGCACTATAAAAGCTCGGTTGGCACGTTATTTCTGACGTACATCGCCGACGTGCTCGCGCGCTTGCTGCCTCGCCACACCAGCGCTTTGCGCTCGGTTCGCTAGCCATGCAAACGCACCTGGACGCTTACTGCACTCACCTGCGCAGTGAGCGCCAAGTGTCGCCGCACACGCTGGATGCTTATCGGCGCGACCTGAACAAAGTGCTCGCCTACTGCGAGAAACAACAAATCACGAGCTGGACCGCGCTGGACGTTCAATCCTTGCGCAGTCTGGTCGCACGCCTGCATCACCTAGGCCAGTCGTCCCGCAGTCTCGCCAGGCTGCTGTCCGCCGTGCGCGGTTTCTACCAATACCTCAATCGCGAAGGTATTTGCGAACACGATCCGGCCACCGGTCTATCGCCCCCAAAGGGTGAGAAGCGCCTGCCGAAAACCCTGGATGCCGACCGCACACTGCAATTGCTCGAAGGCGGCGTCGAGGATGATTTCCTGGCCCGCCGCGATCAGGCGATTCTGGAGCTCTTTTATTCTTCGGGACTGCGTTTATCCGAGCTTACCGGCCTGAACTGCGAGCAGTTGGATATCGCCGACGGGCTGGTTCAGGTACTGGGCAAGGGCAGCAAGACCCGCGTGCTTCCCGTTGGTAGCAAAGCCCGCGAGGCACTGACCGAGTGGCTCAAGCTGCGCTTGCTAGCGAATCCTCAGGACGACGCCGTGTTCGTCAGCCAGCAGGGTCGACGCTTGGGACCACGGGCCATTCAGCTGCGGGTTAAAGCAGCGGGTGAGCGCGAGCTGGGGCAGAACTTGCACCCGCACATGCTGCGTCACTCCTTCGCCAGCCATTTGCTGGAGTCCTCTCAGGATCTGCGCGCGGTGCAGGAATTGCTCGGTCACTCAGACATCTCCACCACTCAAATCTATACCCACCTAGACTTCCAGCATCTGGCGACGGTGTACGACAGCGCCCACCCGAGGGCCAAACGCAAGGGTTCTTCCGACCATGAGCATTAAGCTGATCACGTTTGATCTGGACGACACGCTGTGGGAAACCGCACCGGCGATTGTCGGTGCAGAAGCCTCTTTGCGAGACTGGCTGGCGGTGCACGCCCCAAAACTGGGCCCGGTTCCGGTCGAGCACTTGTGGGAAATCCGTGCGCGGCTGGTCGAGGCAGATCCAGGCTACAAGCACCGCATCAGTGCGCTGCGAAGGCGCGTGTTGTTTCATGCGCTCGAAGATGCCGGCTACGCTCATGCGCAGGCGCAAGATCTGGCCGATCAGGGTTTTGAAGTGTTTTTGCACGGCCGCCATCAACTGGATATCTTCCCGGAAGTGGTGCCAACGCTGGAGATTCTGACCAAGACCTACACACTGGGGGTCGTGACCAACGGCAACGCCGACGTGCGTCGGTTGGGGTTGGCGGATTACTTTTCCTTCGCCCTGTGCGCTGAAGACCTGGGCATCGGCAAACCCGATCCCGCTCCCTTCGTCGAAGCCCTTAAGCGTGGCAACGCAGACGCTCAGCACGCTGTGCATGTCGGCGACCACCCAGGCGACGACATCGCTGGCGCTCAACAGGCCGGCATGCGGGCGATCTGGTACAACCCGAGCGGTAAGCTGTGGGAAGCAGAAAAAGCGCCTGACGCCGAGATCAGCAGCCTGACGCAGTTGCCAGACGTCCTGGCCCGCTGGAGTTAAACGTCTGACCTGTAGGAGTTGCCGAGCCGCCGAAGGCTGCGATAGCGGAGTGTCAGACAAATTGCATCGCAGCCTTCGGCAGCTCCTACAAATGGGTCGCGTCGGCCGCAAATCCCACACACAAAAAAGCCCGCAGCGACAGCGGGCTTTTTCCAGCACGGCATCTGACACCCTTTAGATAGGGCGGCTACCGTACTTGTTGTCAGGCTTCTTGGGCGGATCGGCGACCACGTTGGCCTCCACTTCCTGC
Source organism: Pseudomonas rosaeacicularis (assembly GCF_057128745.1). NCBI lineage: Bacteria > Pseudomonadati > Pseudomonadota > Gammaproteobacteria > Pseudomonadales > Pseudomonadaceae > Pseudomonas > Pseudomonas rosaeacicularis. The sequence continues at coordinate 131,804 of NZ_JBSKHT010000001.1, read as the reverse complement.
ACCTTGCCGCCACGCGAGATGAACTCTTCCATCGCGCGAGCCAGGGCATCACGGTCTTTGTTTTTTGCCTCTACGCTCGGCAGTTCATCAACCGATACAGCGGCCTTAGCCTTGCCTTTGGCAGGAGTTACGGAGACTTCGGCGCCATCATCAACTTCCGAGCCATCCTCTTCGGGAGGAGCGGCAAGCTCCACACCATCTTCGCCTTCCAGATCGTCTTCCAGACCTTCGTTATCGATGTCGTCGTCGCTCATGTTCTACCTCATGACTTGCGAAAGCAGATTAGTTATAGCCCAGCTGTGCATAATTTCTAAGACAGGCGGAAAAAATTCAACACCCGCTGTTAACCAGCGGTCATGCCCTTTCACCCTGAAGGGTGGCAAGGACGTTACGCGCACCGCCTGCATCGCGATGCTCACCTAAATAAACACCCTGCCAGATCCCTAACGCGAGCCGCCCAGCCGTTATTGGCAGAACAAGCTGGCAGCCTAGCAAACTGGCTTTGAAGTGCGCAGGCAGGTCGTCGGGACCTTCGTCGTCATGCTCATATCCGTCCACGCTTTGAGGCACCAGACGGTTGAAGAAACGCTCGAAATCACGTCGCACTGCCGGGTCGGCGTTTTCGTTGATGGTCAACGACGCCGAGGTATGCTGCAGCCACAGATGCAACAGTCCGACACGGCATTCACGCAGTTGGGGAAGCCCTGCGATGAGCTCGTCGGTCACCAGATGAAATCCACGGGGCCTTGCCCGCAGGGTGATTCTGGTCTGTTGCCACATACAGTTCTCCGCCTGTCGGCGCGCATTCTAACGCGCTGGAAAAAAAAACAAAGCGCCTAATGAGCGACCTTGTTTGTAAGCCTCTCGCCAACGCTGATATGACTTCGCGATAACCTCGCCGCCGCCTGCAAACTACCGCTGAAACCGCAGCGGCTGTGTGCGAAAGCGTTGACGAACACGCTATCGACAAACGCCAGACAAAAAAATGCCCGGTCGCCCGGGCATTTTTTTCAAGCGTGATTACAAGTTGTAGCCACGTTCGTTGTGTTGCGCCAGATCGAGGCCGACCGCTTCTTCTTCTTCGGTTACACGCAGACCCATGACGGCGTCCAGAACCTTGAGGATGATGAAGGTCACGATGCCGGTGTAGACAACCGTGAAGCCTACGCCTTTGCACTGAATCCAGACTTGTGCAGCGATGTCAGTCACGGTGCCGAAGCCGCCCAGCGAAGGGGCTGCGAACACACCGGTCAGGATCGCGCCGAGGATACCGCCGATACCGTGAACGCCGAAGGCATCCAGGGAGTCGTCGTAGCCCATTTTGCGCTTGAGGGTAGTTGCGCAGAAGAAGCACACAATGCCTGCCGCCAGACCAATAATCAGACCGCCCATTGGGCCAACAGTACCGGCCGCTGGGGTGATTGCCACCAGACCTGCAACCACACCCGATGCGATACCCAGTGCGCTTGGCTTACCGTGGGTCAGCCATTCAGCGAACATCCAGCCCAGTGCTGCAGCGGCGGTCGCGATTTGGGTAACCAGCATCGCCATACCGGCAGTGCCGTTGGCTGCAGCAGCGGAGCCTGCGTTGAAGCCGAACCAGCCGACCCAGAGCATTGCCGCGCCAACCAGGGTGTAACCCAGGTTATGTGGAGCCATCGGGGTGGTCGGGAAACCTTTACGTTTGCCCAGCACCAGGCAAGCCACCAGACCTGCAACACCGGCGTTGATGTGAACAACCGTGCCGCCTGCGAAGTCGAGTACGCCCCAGTCCCACAACAGACCACCGACGCCGCTCCAGACCATGTGCGCAATTGGCGCGTAGACCAGAGTGAACCAGATGGCCATGAAGATCAGCATCGCGGAGAACTTCATACGTTCTGCGAAAGCACCGACGATCAAAGCGGGAGTGATGATGGCGAAGGTCATCTGGAAGGTGACGAACACCGCTTCAGGGAACAGCGCAGCCGGGCCAGTGATGCTGGCTGGGGTAATACCCGCCAGGAACGCCTTGCCCATGCCGCCGAAGAAGGAGTTGAAATTGACGACGCCTGCTTCCATACCGGTGGTGTCGAACGCAATGCTGTAGCCGTAAATGACCCACAGGATGCTGATCAGGCCGGTAATGGCAAAGCACTGCATCATCACGGAAAGAATGTTTTTCGAGCGAACCATGCCGCCGTAGAACAGTGCCAGACCGGGAATGGTCATGAACAGCACCAAAGCGGTCGAAGTCAGCATCCAGGCGGTGTCGCCTGAGTTGAGGACTGGGGCTGCCACTTCGTCTGCCGCCATGGCCAAGCCAGGGGTTACGAGGGACAACAGGGCTCCTAGCCCTGCGAATTGACGCAGAGTCATATTGTTTTCTCCTGGGGCGTTGGGGTTGGCGGCTTAGATTGCGTCGGTATCGGTTTCGCCGGTACGGATGCGAATGGCCTGTTCCAGATTAACCACGAAGATCTTGCCGTCACCGATCTTGCCAGTGTTGGCTGCTTTGGTTATCGCTTCGATAACCCGATCCAGATCCTTGTCGTCGATCGCAACATCGATCTTCACCTTGGGAAGGAAGTCGACTACATATTCCGCACCGCGATACAGCTCGGTGTGGCCTTTCTGACGTCCGAAGCCTTTGACTTCAGTTACCGTGATGCCCTGCACGCCGATTTCGGATAACGACTCGCGTACGTCATCCAACTTGAACGGCTTGATGATGGCAGTGACTAGCTTCATGAAACTTTCTCCCGAATTGGTGGACTTGCCCCAGGAAAACAAACCCGACTCAAGTCTAAGCGCAGTGTCTGGCTTTGTAACGCGTCGATGGCCTGAAACAGACCAGATCAACGCCAGAAAACCGCTCCTGACGAAACACTTCCCCGCTCCGCCTGTCGCACTGGATTCGTCACAGCGACTGCATCAGTGCATGGGTCATAAGCCACTAAGCAGAAAGCTTGCCATTTCATTGAATTCCACTGAATACAGCTAATCCATCGTCATCTGAGCAGTGCAGGTAGCCATCATCCAAGGGACACGCACAACAACAGTGCGCCAGTGCCCGGACGCATGCTCGATAAACGTGCACTCGCTACCCCAAAATGACTATAGACGCTGCGTGCTACACTGCTGCGCATCTGATTTACGGAAAACCATCATGCTCGCCCCAAAAGCCTTTCTCGATGCCGTCAGTGGCCACGCTTCCCGTCTGCTGAGTAGCGACACTCAACTACCCCGCAATGAATTCGAGACCCAGTTCAAAGCCCTCCTGCAAAGTGGCTTCAGCAAACTGGATTTGGTCAGCCGGGAAGAATTTGACAGCCAGATGATCGTCCTCGCCCGCACCCGCGCCCGCCTCGAAGCGCTGGAAGCCAAAATGGCCGAGATGGAAGCTAAGCTCGCGCCGCCGGCGGATTGATTAACGCGCTGACTCTGTACGAGCGAATTCCTTCGCGAGACTTCAGTTCAGGCGATACATCTGCATTGCCTTGAAATGCATTCCGAATGAATTCTCCCCTAAAGGCGGGTGCCCGTCGCCACGAAACACCCTGAACCTTTTCGCTCCAGCTGTTCCCCTCCTTGATGACTATCCTTTGCCACACCGCAGGACGCGGTCTGTCTCCATCAAGGAATGTCTATGTCCCTCGCTATCGTCCACAGCCGCGCTCAGGTCGGCGTTGAAGCGCCCGCCGTGACTGTTGAATGCCATCTGGCGAACGGCCTGCCAACACTGACGCTGGTGGGGTTACCCGAAGGCGCGGTGAAGGAGAGCAAGGACCGGGTGCGCAGCGCCATTCTCAATTGCGGACTGGAGTTTCCAGCACGGCGCATCACCCTCAATCTGGCACCTGCGGATCTGCCCAAAGACGGCGGACGATTCGATCTGGCGATTGCATTGGGACTGCTGGCAGCCAGCGCGCAAGTCCCGGCACTCGCGCTGCAAGCCGTAGAATGCTTGGGTGAGTTGGCGCTGTCGGGGGCGATTCGACCGGTGCAGGGAGTGTTGCCAGCCGCGCTGGCTGCGCGCGAGGCCGGGCACACGCTGATCGTCCCGGCAGTCAACGCCGAAGAGGCCTGTCTGGCATCGGGCCTGCGCGTTATCGCAGTCAATCACTTGCTTGAACTGGTTGCGCACCTGAACGGCCGCAGCCCTATCGCGCCCTATCAGTCCAAAGGGTTGATCCTGCAAACCCGGCCCTATCCTGATCTCAGCGAAGTGCAAGGCCAGGCCGCTGCAAAGCGCGCCTTGCTGGTGGCCGCGGCGGGCGCCCATAACCTGCTGTTCAGCGGCCCGCCCGGCACCGGCAAAACCTTGCTTGCCAGTCGCTTGCCGGGGCTGTTGCCGCCGCTCGATGAATACGAAGCGCTGGAAGTTGCGGCCATCCAATCGGTGGCCAGCCATACGCCGCTGACCAGTTGGCCACAGCGCCCGTTCCGCCAACCCCATCACTCGGCTTCCGGTCCGGCGCTGGTCGGTGGCGGTAGTCGTCCACAACCCGGCGAGATTACATTGGCGCATCACGGAGTGCTGTTTCTGGACGAATTACCCGAGTTCGACAGGCGCGTGCTCGAGGTCTTGAGGGAGCCTCTGGAGTCCGGCCATATCGTGATTTCCCGGGCTAGGGATCGGGTGCGATTCCCGGCGCGTTTTCAGTTGGTCGCCGCCATGAACCCCTGCCCGTGTGGCTATCTGGGTGAGCCAACGGGACGCTGCCGCTGTTCGACGGATCAAATCCAGCGCTATCGAAACAAACTGTCCGGGCCGCTGCTGGACCGCATTGACCTGCACCTGACCGTCGCCCGGGAAACCACTTCACTCACGCCGACGCCCCAAAAAGGGGACGATAGCGCCAGCGCATCGCTGCTCGTCGCAGAAGCGCGGGAACGCCAGCAAAAACGCCAGGGATGCGCCAACGCGTTCCTCGACCTCCCCGCGTTGCGCCAACACTGCGCACTGACCGCCGAAGACGAAGCCTGGCTTGAAACCGCCTGCGAGCGGCTCACCTTATCGCTGCGAGCCGCTCACCGATTGCTCAAAGTCGCCCGAACCCTGGCCGACCTTGAGCGCGTCGATGCCATCGCCCGCCGCCATATCGCCGAGGCGTTGCAGTATCGGCCGTCGAGTAACTGATGAACGACATTGCCTGTATCTCGAATGAGATACATAGTCAGCCTTTTCAGGAGAGATGGAAATGGCGACCCACACCTCAATGCTGCACGTGCGAATAGATGACGAACTCAAGGTTCAGGCGGCGGCGAACCTGGCAAAATTTGGACTTACGGTATCTGATGCCGTCAGAATTTTATTGACCCGCGTGGCGAAAGAGGGGGCCCTCCCGCCGGGCTTTACCAGCGATTCAGATGCCTACGACACCTGGTTTCGCGCCAAAGTGCGTGAAGCCATGGAAGATGCTGCGCCGGCTATGTCACACGAACAGGTGATGGCCGATGCTCAAGCGTTGATAGACAGGAAGCGTCGTGCCGAAAATTGAATGGAGCGGACCTGCCAGAAAAGATTTTCTGGCAATCATCGATTACATCTCGGACGTAAATCCCCAGGCTGCGCAATGCTTGAAAGATGAAATCCAGACACGGATAGCGCAATTACTTCAACACCCGCGACTGTATAAATCTGGCCGGGTGGAGGGCACACGCGAATGGTCGTGAAGCCAAACTATCTGGTGATCTACTGCGAGAGTCCTACCGCGATCTTGATATTACGAATTCTGTACGCCGCACGCCAATGGCCTGCAAGCAATGGTCACTAATCCATGGTGCGATTCGCGTTGCCGGTCCCCTGCTGGACGCAGGTGATCATGCACGACATCTAATCGGTCGCCTCAAAGGGCCGCAATGCCAGATTGCATAACTCCCCCCACAGCTCCGTACACCCTCGCTCTTGCTCACCAGCAAGCGCAGCCTGGTCAAAGTTCTTACACTAGGCCTTTTGAATTAAGGGCTCATCGTGACTGAATCAATTCGCATTGCTGCCGCCCTACTGATCGGTTCTGACGGAAAGACCCTATTGGTACGCAAGCGCGGTACACATTCGTTTATGCAACCGGGCGGTAAGATCGAACCCGGCGAGCAGCCAGTGGATGCTTTGGCTCGCGAGCTAAAAGAGGAGCTAGGAATACGGATGGATCCAGCTCAAGCGCATTTCTTAGGTACGTACAGTGCTCAGGCAGCGAACGAGCCGGGCTTTGATGTGCATTGCGAGCTTTTCAAGGTTGTCATCAACGTTCCAGTTCATGCCGCTGCTGAAATCGAAGAAGCGGTGTGGGTCGATCGGCATAGTTACCAACAGATGCAGTTGGCGCCATTGACCCTCAATAGTGTCATGCCTATCTATCTGGACATCTGTTAAGCAGCCGGTGGAATCAGGCCCAGCGCGCAGGTTCGGGGCAGTGATCAGCTTCGCGGGCAAGCCTCGCCCCAACGGGGTGAGCGTTGAACTAAGCTGTCCGAGGACAGCATATCCATTGTGGGAGCGGACCTGTCCGCGAAGAAGCCAGTTTGGCGAACAGGTATTTGCCGCCAAAACGCAATCGCGGGCAAGCGCGCCCCTACGAATCTAAACCGCAGGTTTTACCGAAACCGATCAACCTCGCGCCGCAAATCCGCCGCCAATGCGTTCAGCTCTTGCGCGGTAACAGCCAGGTTTGACACCACTTCACGTTGCTCGCTGTTAGCCAGCGCAATGCTTTGCAGGTTGCTGCTGAGCAAGGTCGCAGTGTTGCTTTGTTCCTGGGTGGCGGTGGTGATGGCGGCAAATTGCTCGCCTGCTGAGCGGCTTTGCTCGTCAATCTGAGCCAGGGCCGCCGCGACCTTGGCGTTGCGCGACAACCCTTCCTGCATCAACGTGTTGCCCTGCTCCATGGTGCTGATGGCGTTGCCGGTTTCCTGCTGGATGCTGGTGATCATGCCGGAAATCTCGTCGGTCGCCTGACGTGTGCGCGATGCGAGATTTCGCACCTCGTCGGCTACCACAGCAAAGCCGCGCCCTTGCTCACCGGCACGCGCCGCTTCAATTGCAGCGTTAAGCGCCAGCAGGTTGGTTTGCTCGGCGATCGAGGTGATGACGCTGACAATGCCGCCGATTTCCTGCGAGCGCTGACCGAGGGTGTCGATCACGGTAGCCGTGCTGCTGAGCGAGCCAGCGATCTGCTCCAGCGACGCCGAAGCCTCATGCATCGAAGCGCGGCCAATGCGGGTTTGTTGCGCGTTGCCCTGAGCCAGGCGCTCGGTATGACCCATGTTGTCGGCAATGTTCAAGGCCGTGGCGCTGAACTCCTCGACCGCCCCCGCCATGCTGGTGATCTCGCCCGATTGCTGCTCCATGCCTTCATAAGCGCCGCCCGACAGGCCAGACAACGCGTGCGCCCGACTGCTGACTTCCTGCGCGGCGATGCGGATGTGCGACACCATGGTCGACAGCGCTTCGCCCATCTTGTTGAAGCTGCCAGCCAACTGACCGATTTCATCGTGGCTGGTCACGTTCGAGCGCACGCTCAGATCACCTGCGCCCAGAGCCTCGGCCTGATTGACCAGATCGGACAACGGCTTGAGCTTGCTGCGCAGCAACCAGATCGCCGCACCGACCGCGATCAGCATCGACAGCAGGCTGCCGATGGCGAGTTGAGTGCCGACACTCCAAGTGACTGCGCTGATTTCCTCTTCCGGCATGTTGGCCAGCACGGCCCACGGGCCACCGGAAAACGGTGCGGCTACGGTGTAGATCTCGTTACTACCGTCCTGCCAGATCTGGCCTTTGCCCGGCTGTTTGACGAAGCTCGCCAAGGTTTTGCTTGCCTGATCCAGGTCGGCCACACCCGCGGGAGGTACCAACCAACGGTCTTGCTCGTCAAGCAGCGCCAAGGACCCGGTCGAACCGATTCGGAAGTTTTTCAGGTTTTCGAACTGCGCTTTCTGCGCATCGGTGTAATCGAATCCTACGAACAGTACGGCGATAACCTTGCCCGCCGCATCACGTACAGGGGTGTATTGAGTCATGTATGAGCGATCAAACAACAGCGCGCGGCCGACATATTCCTGCCCCGCCAACAGGCGCTCGTAAGCAGGGTGTTTGTGATCAAGCAGCGTGCCGATTGCCCGCGAGCCGTCCTGCTTGGTCAGCGACGTGCTGATGCGCACGAAATCTTCGCCGCTGCGCACAAAAACAGTGGCCACGCCGGCAGTCATTTTGCGGAAGTCATCGACCTGGTCGAAATTGTTGTTAAGCGGGTTGCCATCCAGAATCAACGCAGGCGTTTGCACTGCTGCAACGCTGATCTGCTGATCAGTCTGCAGCGTGAGCCCGCTGCTGAAGCGTTTTTCAAACAGACCGCTCAGGCGCTGGGTGCTGTCACGCAACGTGCTGTGGAACGTATTAAGTTGATCAGCCAGCAATCTCGCCTCGCTGCCCATATGTTCTTCACGAATCGCAAGGTTAGCGGTGTCCAGTGAGCGCAAAGCAAACAGCGTACTGCCACTGATCACTATCGCGAGAATCACTGCCAGAGCAATTCCCAGCTGGGATGCAATTCGGGCACGAGGTTGAGACATGGAGACTCCCTGACCGAACGACCGGATCATCCTGATCCCGACTGCACGTTCGGACTAATTTAATGAAGGTTTTTTCGTGAGCCGCTTTGAACAAAAGGCTCTTGTATTACGGATTCGGCTGACAGCAAAAATACTTGAGTCCCACGCCCGGATAACGAACTCCGGCACGGCGATCAAGGTTACGGGTTATTTCAGAATAGTGACCTCCGGCATCTCCATGGCCTGCACCTCCGCTTGCAGGAAGTCACTGAGCCGGCGCAGACGATCACCGCCCGCCCGCGTCTTCGGCCAGACCAGATAGTAATTCTCGCCACTGACCACCGCCGTTCGCCAAGGCAGGCTCAAACGTCCCTGCGCAACGTCTTCAGCGACCATCAGCAAATCGCCCATGGAGACGCCATACCCGCGCGCGGCGGCAATCATGCCGAGCTCCAGGGTATCGAACACCTGGCCGCCCTTGAGCGAAACCTGATCGGACAAACCCATCCGCTCAAGCCAACTGCGCCAGTCACGACGGTCCGGCGTGGGGTGCAGCAGCTCGGCGCTGGCCAACCGCTCGACATCCCATGGTCGGTCCTCTAGCAACGTCGGCGCCCCAACCGGAATCAGCAGTTCGGGAAATAGGTAGGTCGCTTCCCATTCGGGCGGGAAATGGCCTCGGCTGAGCAGTACCGCGCAATCAAAAGGCTCCTGGGTGAAATCTACGTTGTCGATGTCCATCCAGGCGCTGGTCAGTTGCACTTCGTTGCCCACCTGCAGATGACGAAAACGGCTCAGGCGCGCCAGCAGCCAGCGCATGGTCAGCGTCGACGGCGCCTTCATGCGCAGGATGCCCTCTTCGGCGAAGAGCGTGCTGCACGCCCGCTCCAGCGCAGAAAACCCCTCACGTATGCCCGGCAGCAAGGTGCGCGCCGCTTCGGTCAATTGCAGATTGCGACCGTTGCGCTGAAACAAGCGGCAGGCAAAGTGATCCTCAAGGGTGCGGATGTGCCGACTCACAGCGCTTTGGGTGATCGACAGTTCTTCGGCGGCGCGCGTGAATGAAGCATGCCGGGCCGCGGCTTCAAATGCTCGGAGCGCATACAACGGCGCAAGACTTCGGGACATCAGGGCTTCCTCATTCCATCGCTACAGCACTGGGCGCCAACTGTAGCTCAAAGCTCGCATGAGTTTTACTCATGCTCAGGATCGGATTTATCCCTTTGTGCGAATTCGCCTTAGCCACCAGAATGTGCGGCTCTTAGATGCCCGCAAATCCGAGCGCCACGACCATGCATCAGCACGCCTTCAAAGAACTCTGGATCATCCTGCGCCTTGCCGGACCGCTGATTGCGTCCCAGATGGCGCACATGCTGATGGTCTTCACCGACACGGTGATGATGGGCCAACTGGGCCCGGAAGCCTTGGCCGGCGGCGGTTTGGGCGCGGCCAGTTACAACTTCATTTCTTTCTTTTGCGTTGGCGTGATGGCAGCAGTCGGCACGCTGGTCGCCATTCGCCATGGCGCCAATGACGCAGCTGGGGCCACCAAACTCGCTCAAGCGGGGCTCTGGCTGGCGTGGGGCATGGCGCTGATCGCCGCGTTGATCCTTTGGAATCTTGAGCCACTGCTGCTCAAGTTCGGCCAGGTCGAAGCCAACGTGCACATGGCCAGTCAGTTTCTCATCACCCTCCCCCTCGCCCTCCCGGGCCTGTTGAGCTTCATGGCGCTGCGCGGCTTCACCAGCGCACTGGGTCGCGCAGGTCCTGTCATGGCCATCAGCCTGGGGGGCGCGGCCGCAAACTTTGCCCTCAACTACGCGTTCATTCATGGCCTGTTCGGTTTGCCGCACTGGGGTTTGATGGGCATCGGGCTGGTGACCGCCATCGTCACTAACGCCATGGCGATCATCCTGGCGCTGCACATTCGCTATCACCGGGCGTATGCGGCGTATCCGATTCACGTCGGCTTGATGAACCTGTCGCGCACTTGTCTGAAAGAGCTCTGGCGTCTGGGTTTGCCAATTGGTGGGACGTACGCCGTAGAAGTGGGCCTTTTCACCTTCGCAGCGTTCTGCATGGGCGCCATGGGCAGCTCTCAGATGGCCGCGCATCAGATCTCGCTGCAGTCGGTGTCGATGGCATTCATGATTCCGGTAGGCATTTCCTACGCGGTGACCATGCGCATCGGCTTGCACTACGGTGCGGGCAACTTGCTGCTGGCGCGGACGGCCGGGCGCATGGGCATCGCTTTTGGCGGTCTGGTGATGCTGGCTTTTGCGTTTCTGTTCTGGCTCGCGCCACACGCGGTGATTGGCCTGTTTCTGGACATCGACAATCCGCAGTACCAGGACACTGTCGAGCTGGCGGTCAAACTGCTGGCCATCGCGGCATGGTTTGAATTGCTCGATGGCACGCAGACCATTGCAATGGGCGCGATTCGCGGCTTCAAGGATGCCAAGACCACGTTCCTGATCGGGTTCGCGAGCTACTGGATCGTCGGCGCGCCAGCCGCATGGGGTTTTGGCTTCATCGCCAATCAAGGCGCGGTCGGCGTCTGGTGGGGGCTGGCGCTGGGGCTGCTGTGTTCAGCGATTGCGCTGACCTACGCGTTCGAGCGCAAAGCCGGGCAGTTGCTTCGCAAGGAAGCGTCGGGCGTGCCGGTGATGGGCTAGACCCCGAGAGGTCATTTGTAGGAGCGCGCTTGCCCGCGATTGCGATCTCCCTGTTTTATCGTCGCTGATGGATACGACGCTTCGCGAACAAGTTCGCTCCTACAGGATTTGTGTCGCTTGCGCGTTTGATCGTGTGATGGTGTCGCGATTTGCTTCTGCCGGAGGGCGTAGGAGTCCGGCTTGCCGACGATGGGTTGCGTAGCGGCCCCCATTCAAAATTCGGCTCAACCTGACAACCGCATCCACCGATTTTGCTGCCGGGGCCCGGCAGATCGCCTGCAAGCAGGGATCCTACGGGCTGCGACCAGAATCAACAGCACTCGCGAACAAGTTCGCTCCTACAGGGTTTGCTCGGCTTGGCGATCGCGCCTAGAGGGTCTGGCCGGCTTGCGCCTTGCCTTGCCCGAACATCAAATACCCCATCAATTCCGGCAACGCCAGCGGATGGCTGATTAGGAAGCCCTGCACCTGATCGCATTTGAAACTGCGCAGCAACGCCAGCTGTTCTGCGGTTTCGACGCCTTCGGCGACGACCTCCAGGTTGAGGTTATGTGCCAGGTTGATCATCGCGTGGACCAGCTTGCGGTTTTCCTCGCGCTGTTCCATTTCGCCGACGAAGCTTTTATCGATCTTCAGCAACGTGATCGGCAGGCTGTTGAGGTGCACGAAGGACGAAAAGCCGGTGCCGAAATCATCCAGCGAAAACCTGATGCCCAGGCGGCCCAGCGCGTCCATGGTCTGCTTGACCAGATCGCTGCGACGCATTACTGCGGTTTCCGTCAGCTCGAATTCCAGCCATTGCGCGTCGATGCCTCGCTCAGCGATCAAACGGCTGAGCGTGGCCAGCAGCTGATTATCCTGAAACTGGCGAAACGACAGATTGATCGCCATGTGCAGCGGCGGTATCCCTTGCTCGCGCAAGGTCTGCATATCGCGCAGGGCACGGGAGATCACCCAGTAACCCAGCGGCACGATCAGGCCGCTTTGTTCGGCGAGCGGCACGAACTCGCTAGGGGGAAGCAAACCACGCTCGGCATGCCGCCAGCGCACCAATGCCTCCAGACCGAGAATCTTGCCGCTGTTCAGACACAAACGCGGCTGGTAGTGCAGCTCCAGTTCGTCGCGACGCAACGCCCGGCGCAGCTCGCTTTCAAGGTCCGCCAGGCTACGTGCGTTGCGATTGATACGCTCATTGAAGACATGAAAAGTGCAGCCCTGCGTCCCTTTAGCCTGCTGCATGGCGATGTGGGCATGCCACATCAGCGGATCGGCGCCGTTCTGCGCGCGGGCGTGAGCAATCCCGAGGCTGCAACCGATCAACAAACTTTCGCCATCAACCCAATAGGGCTCCGACAACGCTTCGGTGATGCGCTCGGCCATCCACTCCGCACGATTGGGCGCGCGGCGAGTATCGATCAACAACGCAAATTCGTCGCTGCCCAAGCGGGCCAACTGATCGCAGGCTTCGAGCTGGCCCTTCATGCGCGCAACCACTTGCAGAATCAGGCGATCGCCAGCCTGGTGCCCCAATGCGTCATTGGCGCGACGAAAGTTATCCAGATCCAGATGCCCAAGCGCCAGCCCGCGACCGTCGTATTCAGCCAGACGCGCAGCGAGTAGGGTCTGAAAGCCCTGACGATTAGCGATGCCGGTCAGGGGATCCTGTTCGGCCAAACGCTGCAGGGTGCTTTCGAGCAACCCACGTTCGCGCACATGACGCAGGCAGCGGCGCAGGCTGTGAGCGTCCAAGGAGTCACGCACCAGCCAGTCGGCAACGCCGCTGGGCTCGTGTTCAGGCTCGGCATCGAGCAGCAGCACCACAGGGAATTTGCATTGGCCGGCCGGTGGTTGAAGTGCGGGGGTGGTGAAGATGACAGTGTTGTGGGGAATGCCTGAAGGATCGCCGACAGCGTCCCAACCCGATACACACACCAGGACAGTGGTTTCTCCGAGCGGAGCCAGGCACTCGCGCACCAACACTGACCATTCTGGCGTCTCGGCCAGTAGCAGCACACGCAAGGTTTCGACAGGCGTAGACAAGCTAGCTCCCCACACAAACAAAATACGTTGCCCCCCTCAAACGAGGGTCGTCAATCGCGGGAATTTTCCGCGTGATGCGCAAATGTAACAAAACGGCGAAATATAGATAGCGCGGTGCATCACAGGTCAGACGGTCGCTGCACAAACCGTCCAGCCTGTTAAAATGCCCGCCCATTTCGCCAGCGACTCCCTTTTCGTCATGTCCCGACTCAATCCTCGGCAACAAGAAGCCGTGAACTACGTCGGCGGCCCTCTTTTGGTGCTCGCCGGTGCGGGTTCCGGCAAGACCAGCGTGATCACGCGCAAAATCGCCCATCTGGTGCAGAACTGCGGAATTCGTGCCCAATACATCGTCGCCATGACCTTTACCAATAAGGCCGCGCGGGAGATGAAAGAACGGGTCGGCACGCTGCTCAAGGGCGGCGAAGGTCGCGGTTTGACCGTATCGACGTTCCACAATCTAGGCCTGAACATCATCCGCAGGGAACATGTACGGCTTGGCTACAAACCGGGGTTTTCGATCTTTGACGAGACTGACGTCAAAGCGCTGATGACCGACATCATGCAGAAGGAATATTCGGGCGAAGACGGCGTCGACGAGATCAAGAACATGATCGGCTCCTGGAAAAACGACCTGATCCTGCCGCCCGAAGCGCTGGCCAACTCGCGCAATCCGAAAGAACAGACCGCTGCCATCGTCTACACCCACTACCAGCGTACCCTCAAGGCGTACAACGCAGTGGATTTCGACGACCTGATCCTGCTGCCGGTGAAGCTGTTCGAAGACAATCCGGACATCCTGGAAAAGTGGCAGAACAAGGTCCGCTACCTGCTGGTGGACGAGTATCAAGACACCAACGCCAGCCAGTATTTGATGGTGAAGCTGCTGATCGGCACCCGATGCCAGTTCACCGTGGTCGGGGACGACGATCAGTCGATCTACGCCTGGCGCGGCGCCCGCCCTGAAAACCTGATGTTACTCAAGGACGATTATCCGTCGCTCAAAGTGGTCATGCTGGAGCAGAACTACCGCTCCACCAGCCGGATTCTCCGCTGCGCCAACGTGCTGATTTCCAATAACCCCCATGCGTTCGAAAAGCAGCTGTGGAGCGAGATGGGCCACGGCGACGAGATCCGCGTGATCCGTTGTCGCAACGAAGACGCCGAAGCCGAGCGCGTCGCCGTCGAAATCCTCAGCCTGCACCTGCGCACCGACCGGCCATACAGCGATTTCGCGATTTTGTATCGCGGTAACTATCAGGCCAAGCTGATCGAACTCAAGCTGCAGCACCATCAGGTGCCCTATCGCCTGTCCGGTGGTAACAGCTTCTTCGGACGTCAGGAAGTCAAAGACCTGATGGCCTACTTTCGCCTGCTGGTCAATCCGGACGACGACAACGCATTCTTGCGCGTGATCAACGTGCCGCGCCGGGAAATCGGCTCCACGACCCTGGAAAAGCTAGGCAACTACGCCACTGAGCGCAAAGTTTCGATGTACGCCGCCACCGATGAAATCGGTTTGGGCGAGCATCTGGACGGTCGTTTTACCGACCGCCTGAAGCGCTTCAAGCACTGGATGGACGGCGTGCGTCAGCAATGCGCGCAAAATGACCCGATTGCCGCCCTGCGCAGCATGGTCATGGACATCGATTACGAAAACTGGATTCGTCAGAACAGCTCTAGCGATAAGGCAGCGGACTACCGCATGGGCAACGTCTGGTTCCTTATCGAGGCGTTGAAGAACACGCTGGAAAAGGACGAAGAAGGCGGCATGACCATCGAGGAAGCCATCGGAAAACTGGTCCTGCGCGACATGCTCGAGCGTCAGCAGGAGGAAGAAGACGGCGCTGAAGGCGTGCAGATGATGACGTTGCACGCGTCCAAGGGCCTGGAATTCCCTTACGTGTTCATCATGGGCATGGAGGAGGAAATCCTCCCGCACCGCTCCAGTATCGAGGCCGATACGATTGAGGAAGAACGCCGCCTGGCGTACGTGGGTATTACCCGCGCGCGGCAGACGCTGGCCTTCACTTTCGCCGCCAAGCGCAAGCAGTACGGCGAGATCATCGATTGCTCGCCCAGCCGTTTTCTCGATGAACTGCCCCCGGACGATCTGGCTTGGGAAGGCAACGACGACACACCGACAGAAGTGAAAGCCGTTCGCGGCAATACGGCATTGGCGGACATCCGCGCCATGCTCAAAAGATAATCTTAACTGCGCATTTGCGCGCCTGAGGCCCCGCCGTGGAAGCACTGCACAAGAAAATTCGCGAAGAAGGCATCGTCCTCTCCGACCAGGTATTGAAGGTCGACGCGTTCCTTAACCATCAGATCGACCCGGTGCTGATGCAGCAGATCGGCGACGAATTCGCTCGCCTGTTTGCTGATTCAGGCGTGACCAAAATTGTCACCATTGAAGCCTCGGGGATCGCCCCGGCAGTCATGACCGGCCTGAAACTGGGCGTGCCAGTGATTTTCGCGCGCAAGCATCAATCGCTGACCCTGACTGAAAACCTGCTGTCGGCTACGGTGTATTCGTTTACCAAGCAGGTCGAAAGCACCGTCGCAATTTCCCCCCGCCATCTGACCAGCAGTGACCGGGTGCTGGTCATCGATGATTTCCTGGCCAACGGCAAGGCGTCCCAGGCATTGATATCGATCATCAAACAGGCGGGCGCAACTGTGGCGGGTCTGGGCATTGTGATCGAAAAGTCGTTCCAGGGCGGGCGGGCCGAGCTGGATGCTCAGGGCTATCACGTGGAGTCGCTGGCGCGGGTCAAGTCGCTGAAAGATGGCGTTGTAACGTTCGTGGAGTAAGCAATGTGCACAACTGTAGGAGCGCGCTTGCCCGCGAAGACGTCGTAACATTCGGTGCACCTCTGGCGACTGGAATATCGCTTTCGCGGGCAAGCGCGCTCCTACAGACCCAAGCGCTCCAGGCGTTTTAATTTTCGGAGAGCAGCAATGATCATTGGCGAAACCATGAGCGTCGAAGCCTTCTTCGACGAGCAGACATCGACCATCAGTTATCTGGTCATCGACCGCTCCACCCTCAAAGCGGCGTTGATCGACAGCGTGCTGGATTACGACCCCAAGTCCGGCCATACCAGCACCACGTCCGCCGACCGCCTTATTGCCAAGGTGAATGAGCTGGGCGTGTCGGTGGAGTGGATTCTGGAAACCCACGTTCACGCCGATCACGTCTCAGCTGCGGCTTATCTGAAAGAGAAGCTGGGCGGCACGGTGGCCATCGGTAATCAGATCACCCGCGTGCAAAAGGTCTTCGGCACGCTGTTCAATGCCCAGGGTGACTTCGCCCGTGACGGCAGTCAGTTCGACCAGTTGCTCGAAGACGATGCGCATTTTCAGATTGGCTCGCTGCAAGCCCGCGCCATGCACACACCGGGGCATACACCGGCCTGCATGACGTACCTGATCGAAGCGGGCGACGAAACCATCGCCTTCGTGGGCGACACCTTGTTCATGCCCGACTACGGCACGGCACGCTGTGACTTCCCCGGCGCCAGCGCCCGCACGCTGTTCCGCTCGATCGGCAAGATCCTCAGTTTGCCGCCCCATACCCGCCTGTTCATGTGCCACGACTACCTGCCCAACGGCCGGGAGTTGATGGTCATGACCACGGTGGCCGAGCAACGCGCCAACAACATCCATATCCATGAAGGGATCGACGAAGACGCTTTCGTCGAGATGCGCGAAAAGCGCGACGCCACACTGGACATGCCCTTGCTGATCCTGCCGTCGGTGCAGATCAACATGCGCGGCGGCCATTTGCCCGAACCCGAAGACAACGGCGTGCGCTACCTGAAGATCCCGATCAATGCACTGTAAGCAGCTCTTCCCTTGAATGAACACGATTTGCTGGGCGCGGGCCTGGGCACGATTGTCGGTGCGATTCTCGCGTTGACCGGCGCAGGCGGCGGCATTATTGCCGTGCCACTGTTGGTGTTCGGCTTGGGCTTGACGATGGTGGAAGCTGCGCCCGTGGGCTTGCTGGCTGTCGGCTTGGCGGCGTGGATCGGGGCGTTACTGGGCTTGCGGCAGGGCATCGTCCGTTATCGCGCCGCCGGGTTCATCGCCGTTATCGGCATCGCCATGACGCCGCTGGGTCTGTGGCTCGCTCATCAATTGCCCAATCGGCCGCTGTCGCTAGGTTTCGCACTAGTGCTGGTGTACGTCTGCACGCGCATTTACCGCAAAGCCGCTCACCACTTGCAGCACGGAAAGCCGGCCGATCGCGCGGCGTTTCTGCCTTGCGTGCTGAACCCTCGCGTCGGGCGACTGCGTTGGACGCTGCCCTGCGCCCGTTCACTGGCGATCACCGGAATGGTGGCCGGATTGCTGTCCGGATTGCTCGGGGTGGGCGGCGGCTTTGTCATCATCCCGGCGCTGACACGCTATACCGACCTGAACATCAAGAGCATCGTCGCCACGTCACTGGCCGTTATTGCGCTGGTGTCCACCGGCAGTGTAGTGACTGCGACGCTCAGCGGAGCGATGCACTGGGCGGTCGCGGTGCCGTTTGCGATGGGTGCGGTGGTGGGGTTGATCGCTGGCTTGCAGGCGGCCAGGTTCATCGCAGGTCCGAGGTTGCAGCAGGTATTTGCGGTGGCCGGGTTTATTGCGGCGGGTTTGTTGGCGTACAAAGCCATCGCCTGAAACGCCGAGCCTGTAGGAGCCAACTTGTTGGCGAGGCATTTATCCGGTGCGTCAGCTATAACGCCTCGCCAACAAGTTGGCTCCTACAGATTTAGCCCACCGTTGCCTGTAAACCGGCCAGCAGAAGCCGTTGATACAACTCCTCCCGCAACCCCTGTGGCTGATCCAGCTTCATGCGCGCCAGGTGCTCGGGATACGCTTCAGGCTCCGGCGCCTCCAGCGTCGCTTTGCCCAGCTCAATGATGTCCCGCAGCTTGAACTTGCTCTTCAGCCAGTTCAGCGCACGCAGCAGGTCCCGTTCTTCAGAAGTGAAATCGCTGCCCAGCGGGTATTCGGTGAACAGCGCGGCGTATTGCGCCCGAATGGTCTGCAAACGCTCAGGCGTGTTCTGCGTGAACAAGGGGTCGAGCCGGAAGCCCTTTGGCAACTTGCCCGCCTTCTGCGCCTGATCGATCAAGCCCGGCTGAAAGCGCGAATCGCTGATATTGAGCAGTGCCTCGATTACGGCGGAGTCGGTCTTGCCGCGCAGATCGGCGATGCCGTATTCGGTGATAACGATGTCCCGCAGGTGACGGGGAATGGTGGTGTGAGCGTAATCCCAGACGATGTTGGAGCTAACGTCCCCGCCCGACTCACGCCAGCTGCGCAGGATCAGAATCGAGCGCGCATCGTGTAGCGCGTGGGCTTGAGCGACAAAGTTGTACTGCCCTCCCACGCCGCTTACAACACGCCCGTCCGCCAATTGATCGGACACCGCAGCCCCCATCAGCGTGACGGTGAACGCGCTGTTGATGAAACGCGCGTCGCGTCGTTGCAGACGCTTGAGCTGTTCATCGCCATACAGCTCGTTGATGTAGCTGATCGCGGTCATGTTGATCTGCGCCAACTGCTCGGCTGAAAACTCCCGCAGTCGTTCGTAGAAGCTGCGCGGCCCGAGGAAGAATCCGCCATGCACCAGAACACCATCCGTATAAGCGGCTTCATCCAGCAAACCGTTGTTGGCCTGAGTCTGTTGTTCGACGGTCGGGTAAACCTTGCGCCGAATAATCCCCGCGTCCAGCAGCACCAACAGGCCATTGACGAACATTTCGCTGCAGCCATAAAGCCCAGTGGCAAAGGGCATCACCCCGCCTTCGCGTTCGATCAGAGGCTTCCAGGTGGATATGCCGTCCAGCTCTGACAAGCAGGCGCGATAGGTTTCGTTGTCGGCCTGACGCGCCAGCAACGCTGCAGTCAGCGCGTCGCCCATGGAGCCAATGCCGATTTGCAGCGTCCCGCCGTCTCGCACCAACGTGCTGGCGTAAAGGCCAATGAAGTGGTCCTGAGTTCCCACCGGCATGTTCGGCGTGGAAAACAACGTGCTGCGCTCTTCATAGTCGATGAGCAGGTCAAAGGTATCAGCGCTGACTTCGGCATCACCCGGCAAGTAGGGCAAGTCGGCATGAACCTGCGCCAGCGTCAGAATCGTCTCCCCCGCCGCTCTGCGTTTCTCGATCATCGGCAGCAGGTCGAGGGTGACATCGGGGTTGCAGCTCAGACTCAGGCGGTCGGCTTTTTGCGGGTCCCTTGCCACCAACTGCGCGATGAGATTCAAGCCGCTGGCATTGATGTCCCGCGCGGCATGGCTGTAGTTACTGCTGACATAACTCTGTTGGGCAGATTCACTGTTGAGCAGGCTACCGGGCTGCATGAAAAACTGCTCAACGTGGACATTTGCAGGGAGGTTGTCAGCGCGCAGGTCGCTCAGGAAATCCAGTTCAGGATAATCACCGAACACGCGCTTCAGAAACGGCTCGAGAAAGCGGCCCTGCAAGCCGTCGCCAGCGGGCGGGCGGCCCAGGCACAGCGCGGTGTAGATCGTCAGTTGGCGGTCAGGCAAGGTTTTGATTCGCGCGTATAGCGCGTTGGCGAAGCGATTGGGTTTGCCCAACCCCAGCGGCATGCCCATGCGAATGTGGCTGGGCAGCGATGCCAGAACATAGTCGACAGCTTGCTCGATCGAGCAGGAATGCGGCATCCGGCCTCTCCTGGCTTGTTATTGGATTGAGGTTGGACCCACTCAGTCCCTGCGCGTTTCGATGGAGACGAGCTTATCGTCGATGAATCGCAAGTGCTGGTATGCACCGCTGCGAGGGCGATACACCCAGTGGCTCACTTTGGCGGAATCTCGATACGGGACACCATTGGCCCGCAGCGCTGGCCCTTCGCTGGTCTGGGTGTCCGGCGTGCCGCACTTTTGCAGTACGGTTTGCGCCGAGTCGCCGTTGCTGATCAGCCCGGTCCCGCAACGCATGGTCGCGCTTGCATCCATAGTCAGCGCAAGCAATAACAACGGCCACCAACGGGCGTTTACGGGCATGAGCATCGGGACGCCTTATAGGCCGGACATTTTCTTGATAGCACCTTTTAGCTCGTCATCCGAGCAATCGGCGCATGTGCCTTTGGGTGGCATGGAATTGATGCCGGTGATGGCTTTGGCGAGTATGCCGTCGAGACCACCCTGGTGATCGGCGCGATCTTTCCAGGCAGCGGCGTCGCCGATTTTCGGCGCACCCAAAAGACCAGTGCCATGGCAGGCGTTGCAGTGCTTGGCGATGATGTCGTCGGGGGTTCTCGCAGCGCCGCTGCCTGCTGATGCGGTGACTTCCATGCCCGGACATTCCTTGCCCTGAACACAGACTTGCCCAACCGGCTCAAGCCGTTTGGCTATGTCGTCGTTGGTGGCAGCCTGGGCACTCAACACCCATAAAGCCAGAAAGCCCGCTACAGCCAGAATCTTATTGGTATGGTTCACGCTCTCACCCTCATGGTGGCTATATCCCGCCTACGGCACGGTATACGCAGGCCGCGAAAGTATAGCGGGTAGCCTGATGGTCTGAAACTTCCCTTAAAAATGCAGGGCTATTGGCGTTTCGACCTGCGTCTCAGGCGAGTCCTCGAGTGGCCGTGGGGGTCAGGCCAAACCGGGTTTGCCCATCAAAAGTTCGCGGGCGTCGCTGCGCTGATGAGACGCGCCGGGACGTCGAACGGATTACGAAATCGATGCGGTCGGGTGCTTTCAAAATAATAGCTGTCGCCAGCCTCAAGCACATAAGTATCGAGCCCGACCACCAGCTCCAAACGACCTTCGACCAGGATGCCGGTCTCCTCGCCCTCATGGACGAGCATTTCATCACCGGTATCAGCGCCGGGCGGATAGACCTCGGTCAAGAAAGCGATGGCACGGCTGGGATGGGATTTGCCGACGACCTTCATCGTGACTGCGCCGTCCGAGATATCGATCAGCTCGCTGGCTTTGTAGACGACTTGGGCGGGGTTTTCAGGCGCAAGCTCTTCAGAAAAGAACTCCACCATGGACATCGGTATGCCGCCGAGCACTTTTCGCAGCGAGCTGATCGAGGGGCTGACGCTGTTTTTCTCGATCATGGAAATAGTGCTGTTGGTCACGCCCGCTCGCTTGGCGAGCTCACGCTGGGACAGGCCTTTGAGTTTACGAATGGATTGCAGTCGTTCACCGACGTCCAATGCGGCAGTCCTCCTGATGATCAAGTTGGGTCAAGTGGCAGTGGCCGCCATGATGGCAACAGCGTTCAGTATTTACAACACTTGAGCCCGACACCTGATCGGCAAAGGGACTGGCGGCCGGAGGTGGCCGCTCGGGGGGAGGAATGGGACGACGATGACATTGCGGTCAGGCCTCGGAATAGAGCCTTGGCACGCGACGCAGATTGCAGAAGATCTGATACGGGATGGTCCCGGCGCTGGCGGCCACGTCACTGGCCAACACGTTTTTGCCCCACAGCTCGACACGACTGCCAAGCCCTGCGTGCGGCACATCGGTGAGATCGACGCAGAGCATGTCCATCGAAACCCGTCCGAGCAATCGGCTGCGATGGCCATCAATTAGCACCGGCGTGCCAGTCGGCGCCTGACGCGGATAACCGTCGGCATAACCCATGGCGACCACGCCGATGCGCATCGCTCGATCTGTCAGGAACGTCCCGCCATAGCCAACCGGCTCGCCCGCTGGCAGTTCACGCACGGAAATGATTTTGGATTCCAGCGTCATCACTGGTTGCAGTCGATCGGCAACGGCCTGTGGCTGGTCGAAGGGCGTGGCGCCGTACATCATGATGCCCGGACGCACCCAATCGCTGGGGATATTGGGCCAGCCCATCGTGCCCGGTGAGTTGCGCAGGCTGATTTCGGCGTTCAAACCCTGACGCGCGGCCTCAAACACCGCCACTTGTTCGTCGCTGCGCTGGCTGTCCAGTTCATCCGCTCGGGCAAAGTGGCTCATCAGCACGATCTTCGCCACTTTGCCGCTGGCGAGCAGACGCTGATAAGCCGGCTGATAGTCTGCGGGGTGCAGACCCACGCGGTGCATGCCCGAATCCAGCTTGAGCCAGATGTGCAGCGGTTTGCCGACGGGAGATTTTTCAATGGCTTCGAGCTGCCACAACGCATGCACCACGCACCAGAAATCATGCTCGGCGATCAACGCCAGCTCGTCGGCTTCAAAGAAGCCTTCTAGCAGCAGGATCGGCGCCTTGATGCCGGCCTGTCGTAGCTCCAGCGCTTCTTCGATGCAGGCCACGGCGAAACCATCCGCATGGGCTTCGAGTGCCTGGGCCACACGCACGGCACCGTGACCATAGGCATCGGCTTTGATCACGGCCAGCGCTTTGGCGCCTGTGGTTTCCCGGGCCAGTTGGTAGTTGTGGCGCAGGGCCTGGAGATCGATAAGGGCGCGGGCTGGACGCATGGCGGGCAAATTCTGATCGTGAAGGGTTAATCGAAACCTGTGGGAGCGGACCTGTCCGCGAAGACGTAGGTCCATCCGAAACAAAATTGCCGGATGTCATATCGCATTCGCGGACAGGTCCGCTCCCACAGGGTGATGGTTTGCGGGCTTACGGCAGCGCCGCAACCACGGTCATTTCAACAAGAATCTCTGGTTCGCACAGTTTGGACTCAACGGTTGCGCGCGCCGGGGCCAGGCCTTTGGTCAGCCACTTGTCCCACACGCTGTTCATGCCCGCAAAATCGGCGTCGATGTCTTTCAGGTAAATCGTCACCGACAGAATGCGGCTTTTGTCAGTCCCGGCGAGGTCCAGCAGGCGCTCAATGTTATTCAGCGTCTCGCGGGTCTGCTGTTCGATGCCCGCGCCCATGTCATCGCCCACTTGGCCGGCAAGGTAAACGGTGCCGTTGTGGACGACGAGCTGGCTCAGTCGCTCATTGGTGAGCTGGCGCTGGATTGACATTTTTTGCGATCTCCTTGGTACTGCCGTAACGAGAAATATCGAGGCCTTCGGCGCTGATCTGAGGCTTTTTGCGGGCGATCAGATCAGCCAGCAAACGGCCGGAACCGCAGGCCATGGTCCAGCCCAGCGTGCCGTGACCGGTGTTGAGGAACAAGTTGCGATACGGCGTCGCACCGACAATCGGCGTGCCGTCCGGCGTGGTCGGACGCAAACCTGTCCAGAAGCTAGCCTGCGCCAAATCGCCGCCCTGAGGATAGAGGTCGTTGACGATCATCTCCAGCGTTTCGCGGCGGCGCGGGTTGAGTGACAGGTCAAAACCGGCAATCTCGGCCATGCCGCCGACACGAATGCGGTTGTCGAAACGGGTGATCGCAACTTTGTAGGTCTCGTCCAGGATGGTCGAGGTCGGGGACATCGCAGCGTTGGTGATCGGCACCGTCAGCGAATAGCCCTTGAGCGGGTAGACCGGCGCCTTGATGCCCAGAGGCTTGAGCAATTGCGGCGAATAGCTGCCGAGCGCCAGAACGTAGCGGTCGGCGGTTTCAAGCTTGCCGTCGATCCACACGCCATTGATGCGGTCGCCTGCAAAGTCGATGGATTCGATGGATTGCCCGAAACGGAACTCGACGCCCAGATCGGTCGCCATTTGCGCGAGCCGCGTGGTGAACAGTTGGCAGTCGCCGGTCTGGTCGTTGGGCAGGCGCAAAGCGCCAGCGAGGATATTGCTGACACTGGCCAGTGCTGGTTCGACGCGGGCGATGCCTTCTCGGTCGAGCAACTCATAGGGCACGCCAGCCTGTTCAAGTACTGAGATGTCTTTGGCGGCGTTGTCGAGTTGCGCCTGGGTACGGAACAACTGCGTTGTCCCCAGGCTACGGCCTTCGTAGGCGATCCCGGTCTCGGCTCGCAGCTCGTCGAGGCAGTCGCGGCTATATTCAGATAACCGCACCATGCGCTCTTTGTTCACGGCATAGCGATTGGCCGTGCAGTTGCGCAGCATTTGCGCCATCCAGAGGTATTGATCGATATCGGTTGTCGCCTTGATCGCCAACGGCGCATGACGTTCGAGCAACCATTTGAGCGCCTTGAGCGGAACACCCGGGGCTGCCCAGGGTGACGCGTAGCCCGGCGAAACCTGGCCTGCGTTAGCAAAGCTGGTTTCCATCGCAGCGGCCGGTTGGCGATCGACGACGGTCACTTCAAAGCCTTCACGCGCCAGATAATAAGCACTGGTCGTACCGATTACGCCACTTCCAAGGACCAAGACGCGCATGTTGACTACCTCATCGCGGATATCCGCTGACGTTTTGAAGTTTTAAGCAAGGATGTGGGCAGTATAAAAAGCAATCAGCAGTGCCTTTCACTATATAAACGCCTATATTCGGCTTTAATTCTCGGCAACCACGTCTTTCGCAGAGGGGCTTTCCATGCGTACACAGCATCAGTCCAAGCGCGAACTGGACAAGATCGATCGTAATATCCTGCGCATCCTGCAAAGCGACGGCAGAATTTCCTTCACGGAGCTTGGAGAACGCGTGGGGTTGTCGACCACGCCCTGTACAGAACGGGTACGCAGACTGGAGCGCGAAGGCATCATCATGGGCTACAACGCCCGCCTCAATCCGCAGAGCCTGAAGGCTAGTCTGTTGGTGTTCGTCGAGATCAGTCTGGATTACAAATCAGGGGATACTTTCGAGGAATTCCGCCGAGCGGTGCTCAAACTGCCTCATGTGCTGGAATGCCATCTGGTGTCAGGAGATTTTGACTACCTGGTGAAGGCGCGGATTTCCGAGATGGCGTCTTATCGCAAGCTGCTCGGCGATATCCTGCTCAAGCTGCCCCATGTGCGCGAGTCCAAGAGCTATATCGTGATGGAAGAGGTGAAGGAGAGTTTGAGTCTCCCGATCGCGGAGTGAGCTTCAGCGCTACACCAACACTTGCCGCGTCGTCGCGATGTACTCATGCACCTGCGCTTCCACCCGTGGGTGAATCAAGACCTCGGGCCGCCTGCCGTTGGGACACGGCAACGTTTGGGTCGTGCCAAACAGCCGGCAAATCAACGGCCGCTCGTCATACACCGTGCAGCCATTGGGCCCCAGATGCACACAGTTGAGCTCATCCATCGCAGCCTCTTGCTCGGCCGCGGTCTTGCGCGGCAAGCGGGCCATTTCTTCGGACGAAGTGGTCACGGGACCACAGCAATCGTGGCAACCGGGGACGCACGCGAAAGAAGGAATCTGTCGGCGCAGGTCGCGAATTTTCTGGCTGTTGCAGCTCATGACGTCAGTACCGAAAGAAGATGCCGGGATTTTCCCTCATCTGCGGCCGATGTGACAGCGACGCCGCACCCTGCTTGCCCGCTTGCCGACTCGCGGCTACCCTCCGTAAAATTTTTTAAACACAACTCTTGGGATAAACAACATGAACGCCCGCGTTCAGCACCCCGCCGACAATTCGCACGCCGCCTCGTATTACGCTGCCAGCAGCCATCCACAGCCTGATCATCCGGCATTGGCAGGTAACGTCATCGTCGATGTTTGCGTAGTGGGCGGAGGCTTTTCGGGGTTGAACACCGCCATCGAGCTGGCGGAACGCGGATTGAGCGTCGTGCTGCTGGAGGCCCGAAAGATTGGCTGGGGCGCCAGCGGTCGTAACGGCGGGCAGTTGATTCGCGGCGTCGGTCATGGGGTGGAGCGTTTCAAGAACGTCATCGGCGATGAAGGTGTTCGCCAGCTCAAACTGATGGGGCTCGAAGCGGTGGAGATCGTGCGTGAGCGCATTGAGCGCTACGCCATCGAGTGTGATCTGACGTGGGGCTATTGCGACCTGGCGAACAAGCCCCGCGAGCTGGCCCATTTCGCCGAGGACGCTGAAGAACTGCGCAGCCTGGGCTATCGGCATTCGTTGCAGCTGCTGAGCAAGGACGAAATGCCCAGCGTCATCGGCTCGGACAACTACGCCGGCGGCATGATCGACATGGGCTCAGGCCACCTGCACCCGCTGAATCTCGCACTGGGTGAAGCGGCTGTTGCCACATCTCTAGGCGTGCAGATCTTCGAACACTCGCCAGTGATTCGTGTGGAATATGGCGCCGAGGTCAGCGTTCATACAGCGCAGGGCTCAGTCCGCGCCAAATCCCTGGTGCTGGGCTGCAACGCCTATCTCAATGATCTGGACCATGAACTGAGCGGCAAGGTGCTGCCCGCTGGCAGTTACATCATTGCCACTGAACCCTTGAGCGAAGAACAGGCGCATGAGCTTTTGCCGCGCAACACGGCTGTGTGCGATCAGCAGGTGGCTGTGGATTACTTCCGGCTGTCAGCGGATCGTCGGCTGTTGTTCGGTGGGGCCTGTCATTACTCCGGGCGCGACCCGCAGGACATCGCCGGCTACATGACGCCGAAGATGCTCAAGGTTTTTCCGCAACTGACCGGCGTGAAGATTGATTACCAGTGGGGCGGCATGATTGGCATTGGCGCCAACCGTCTGCCGCAGATCGGGCGTTTGAAGGATCACCCCAACGTCTTTTACGCTCAGGCCTATGCGGGCCACGGTTTGAACGCAACGCATCTGGCAGGCAAATTGCTGGCCGAGGCCATCAGCGGCCAGCACAGCGGTGGCTTTGAACTGTTCAACAAGGTCCCGCACATGACCTTCCCTGGCGGCAAGCACCTTCGCTCGCCGCTGCTGGCGCTGGGGATGTTGTGGCACCGGTTGAAGGAATTGCGCTGAAGCAGAACCGCAGTAGGTGACTCCCCGTCGTCGAGACGACGCGCTTACGCGCAGGCACTGATCCTGTTGGAGCGAGGCTTGCCCGCGAAGCTGACGAAGTGGGCTTCAGATAAACCGAGGCGCCAACTTCGCGGGCGAGCCTCGCTCCAACAAGTTATCTGTCGCCCATAAATCAACGACATATCTGATGATTGATGAGCGCGCTCCTACGGATTTACTCCCTCCAAAACGGCTTCAGCCCTTCTTGCCGCGCTTGCTCTGCCGTCAGACCGACGTCTTTCAGTTGGTCGGCGTTCAAATTTAATAGAGCCCGGCGCGTCGCTCGCCGATGCTGGAACAGAGCCCAACGGCTAAGGTTGCGCGGGTAGCTCGTCTTCACCGAGCGAGCCTGCCCGTCCACCAGTTCCTGGCCGTAAAGCGCTAACCGCACATCACTCAACCCGTTCATGCTCTTGCACCTCATCATGTGTTCGTGTGGCTTTATGATGAGCGCCCACGCAAAACCATTACAGACTCAAGAAACAGAAATATTTTTCATACAGATGACGTACACCGAGCGCTGAATGGTGTATTTTTGCGCTATCTGTATGGGCGTAGCCCACAAAATTCACTGGGAGGTCGCCATGACCCTGTACGTCAATCTCGCCGATCTGCTCGGCTCGCGCATTGAAAACGGCTTCTATCGCCCCGGCGACCGACTGCCTTCGGTGCGAGCACTCAGCGTTGAACACGGCGTCAGTTTGAGCACCGTGCAGCAGGCGTATCGACTGCTGGAAGACAACGGACTGGCCTCCCCCAAACCCAAATCCGGCTATTTCGTTCCCGCCGGGCGCAGGGCTCCAGCCCTTCCAGTGGTAGGACGCCCGGCACAAAGGCCGGTGGATATTTCCCAATGGGATCAGGTACTGGAGCTGGCAAGTGCCACGCCCAATCCGAATGTCATACAGTTGGCGCGCGGCATGCCGGATATCACCAGCCCCACGCTGCGCCCGCTGACTCAGGCGCTGGGCAAGATCAGCCGGCGCATGGACATGCCGGGGCTGTATTACGACAACATCTACGGCACCCAAGTCTTGCGCGATCAGGTCGCGCGTCTGCTTCTGGATTCGGGGACCAACGTTGGCCCGGAGGATCTGGTGATTACCACCGGCGCGCAGGAAGCGCTGTCCGTGAGCATCCGTTCTGTCTGCCAGCCCGGCGATATCGTGGCCGTGGATTCGCCGAGTTTTCACGGCGCGATGCAGGCGCTCAAAGGCCTGGGCATGAAGGCGCTGGAAATCCCCACCGACCCCATCACTGGCATCAGCATCGAAGCGCTTGAACTTGCGCTGGAGCAGTGGCCGATCAAGGCCATACAGTTGACGCCCAACTGCAACAACCCACTTGGCTATATCATGCCGGAAGAGCGCAAACGCGCGCTGCTGACCCTTGCTCAGCGCTACGACGTAGCGATCATCGAAGACGATGTGTATGGCGACATTGCCTACAACTATCCTCGGCCGCGCACGATCAAGTCGTTCGACGAGGACGGTCGCGTCCTGCTCTGCAGCTCGTTCTCGAAAACCCTGGCGCCGGGGCTGCGCGTGGGTTGGGTGGCGCCGGGCAGGTATCTGGACCGCGCGCTGCACATGAAATACATCAGCACTGGCTCAACCGCGACCCAGCCACAACTGGCGATTGCCGAGTTTCTCAAGGACGGTCATTACGAGCCGCATATGCGACGAATGCGCGCCCAATACCAGCGCAGCCGCGATCAGATGACCGATTGGGTCACCCGATATTTCCCTGAGAGCACGCGGGTCAGTCGTCCGCAGGGCGGCTTCATGTTGTGGGTCGAGTTGCCGGACACGTTTGACTCGCTGCGTCTGAATCGGGCGTTGCAAGGTCAAGGCGTACAGATCGCCGTCGGCAGCATATTTTCCGCGTCCGGCAAATACAGAAACTGCCTGCGCATGAACTTCGCCGCCAAACCCACGCCGCAGATCGAAGACGCCGTGCGTAAGGTCGGAGCAGCCGTTTCAAAGCTGATGATGCAAACGGATTGACCAGTGGTTAACTTTTTCCCGCCAGATGCTGTCATATCGCCGTGATGTGACTTCTGGACGAATCCGTTGACCTATAAATGGGCCACGCCCTTCTTGCTGTTCTGTGCCCTCTGCGTCAGCGGATGCGCCCACACTCCACCCGACGGCCTGCCCACTCAGGCGCTACCTGCGGCAGACTCCTCATTCGGTCGCTCGATCATGGCGCAGGCCAAACCCTATGAGGGTAAGTCGGGATTTCGATTGCTGCCCAACAGCACCGAAGCTTTCATGGCCCGCGCCGAGCTGATCCGCAACGCCAAAACCAGCCTGGATCTGCAGTACTACATCGTGCATGACGGCCTCAGCACCCGTGCGCTGGTGGACGAACTGCTCAAAGCAGCCGATCGCGGCGTGCGCGTGCGCATACTGCTGGATGACACCACCAGCGACGGACTGGATCAGGTCATTGCCACCCTCGCCGCCCACCCCAACATCCAGATTCGCCTGTTCAATCCGCTCAATCTGGGCCGTAGCACAGGCGTGACGCGCAGTCTGGGGCGGCTGTTCGATCTATCGCTGCAACATCGACGCATGCACAACAAGCTGTGGCTGGCCGACGGCGCGGTGGCCATCGTCGGCGGGCGCAATCTGGGCGACGAGTATTTCGACGCCGAGCCCAATCTGAATTTCACCGATATCGACATGCTCAGCGTCGGGCCGGTGGCCGAGCAACTGGGTCACAGCTTCGATCAGTACTGGAACAGTCGGCTGAGCACACCCATCGACAATTTCGTGTCGTGGCGGCCCGACGCGAAAGATCTGACTGAAGCTCGCAAACGTCTGACCGAGTCACTGGAGCAATCCCATGAACACAACAAGGCGCTGTATGAGCGGTTGATGGCCTACAAGGACCATCCGCGCATGAAAACCTGGCTCAACGAGCTGATCTGGGCGCACAACCAGGCTTTGTGGGACGCGCCTACCAAAGTGCTGTCCCAAGGCGAACCCGATCCTCACTTACTCCTGACCACGCAACTGGCCCCCGACCTGGTGGGCGTGCATCAGGAGTTGATGCTGATCTCGGCTTACTTCGTGCCGGGGCAGCAAGGGCTGGTCTACCTGACAGGGCTGTCGGATAAGGGTGTGTCGGTCAGCCTGTTGACGAATTCACTGGAAGCTACCGACGTGCCCGCCGTGCATGGCGGCTACGCGCCCTATCGCAAGGCATTGCTGGCCCATGGCGTGAAGCTTTTCGAGCTGCGCCGCCAGCCCGGTGATGTGGGGAATTCCGGCGGCAGTGGGCCGAAGTTCTTCAAAAAGGGCTCGTTCACCGGCGGTTCGGATTCAAGCCTGCACAGCAAGGCAATGATCTTCGACCGGCAGAAGGTCTTCGTCGGTTCGTTCAATTTCGACCCGCGCTCTGTGCTGTGGAACACCGAAGTCGGGGTGTTGGTGGACAGCCCGGAACTCACCGAATACCTGCGCGAGCTGGCGCTGCAAGGTATGGCCCCGGCCACCAGCTATCAGGCCAAACTGGAGAATGATCGAGTGGTGTGGGTCACCGAAGACAACGGCAAGATTCACACGATCTACCAAGAGCCCGGTGACTGGTGGCGCCGCTTCAACGCCTGGTTCGCAACAACCGTTGGCCTTGAGCGCATGCTTTAGGCCGTCACCTGCTCTACGCCAAAGGCACGACGACGCTGCGACAGGATCACCAGTCCGAATGCTCCCGCCGCCATCAGCAATGGCAACGCCTGGCCGCTGATCCACTGGCTGCCTGCCCCCGCCAGCAGCGGACCTAGCAGACAACCAATGCCCCACAGTTGCGCCACGTGAGCATTGGCCCGGACCAGCGCGTCGTCGCGATATCGCTCGCCAATCAAGATCAGTGACAAGGTGAACAACCCGCCCGCGCTGGCGCCGAACAGGACCCACAGCGGCCAGATCAGTTGCGTATCCACCAGCAATGGAATCAGCAGGCTCGCGACCATCAGCGCCAATGCACAGCCGGAAAACAGCTTACGTCGGGAGACGCGGTCCGCCAGCGCACCGATGGGCAATTGCAGCAGCGCATCGCCCACCACGACAGTACTGACCATCGCCAAAGCGATTTCCGGGGTGAAGCCCTGTTGCAGGCAGTACACCGGCAACAAAGTCAGAATCATCGCTTCGAACCCGGCGAACAGGGCAATGGCCCACGCGATGGCGGGCAGCCTCGCACAAAAGCCCCATAAATCACCGAGCGTGACGTTGGCCGAATGCGCGCTTGGCGCTCCCGTACGTCCTAGCAGCAAAACCGGCGAGGTCGCGAGCAGCGCCGTTCCCACCCAGAAACCATAGTCAGCGTCAGTGCCGACGAACCCGAGCAATATCGGACCTGCCAGCTGACTCAGGGCATAGCTGCTGCCATACAGGGCAACCAGTTTGCCGCGAAGGCGCTCGATTACCAGTTGGTTGATCCAGCTTTCACCGAGGATAAAGACGATGGTCAGGATGACGCCGAGCATCAGCCGCAGCACCAGCCAGATCCAGTAATTGGGCAGTAGCGCCAGCAATCCAACCGAAAAGGAACCACCCCACAGACAGAAGCGCATCAACACAGGCGTTCCCAGCCATGCCGCCAATCTGCTGGCCAGGCTTGCGCCCATCAGTACGCCAATAGCGGGCATCGCGGCCATGACACCGATGGCGAATGCGCCGTACCCCCAAGCCTCTAGCCGCAACGACACCAGCGGCATACTCACGCCGAGCGCCAGCCCGACACTCAACACTGAGGCCAGGACGGCGAAATACGTACCCCAACGCATTACTGCGCTCCCGTGGTTTTAAAAGAGAGAGACAAAACAGCCGGGTCTTCGTGGGAAAACCCGGCTGTGCGTTACTGCTGTCGTCAGATCCGTGGGAGCGGACCCGTCCGCGAAGAGGCCGTTACTGACGCTGGATCGTCGTCGGCTATACGTTCGCGTTCGCGGACAGGTCCGCTCCCACAGGCTAAATGCCGCCCTAACTGACTTTTTACAACTTGATCCAGGTTGCCTTCAGTTCGGTGTACTTGTCGAACGCATGCAGCGATTTGTCGCGGCCGTTGCCGGACTGCTTGAAACCACCAAACGGCGCAGTCATGTCGCCGCCATCATACTGGTTGACCCACACGCTGCCGGCGCGCAACGCCTTGGCCGTCAGGTGCGCCTTGGACAGGTCAGCCGTCCACACCGCAGCAGCGAGGCCGTACGGCGTGTCATTGGCAATCTGGATCGCCTCCTCGGCCGTGTCGAACGTCAACACCGACAGTACCGGTCCGAAGATTTCTTCCTGGGCGATTTTCATGGCGTTGGTCACACCGTCGAAAATCGTCGGTTCAACGTAGGTACCGCCTGTTTCCTGCATGATCCGTTTGCCACCCGCGACCAGTTTCGCGCCGTCGGTATGACCGGATTCGATGTAGGAAAGCACGGTATTCATCTGCTGGGTGTCGACCAATGCCCCTACAGTTGTGGCTGGGTCGAGCGGATTACCTGGCTTCCAGGCTTTCAACGCCTCGATCACCATCGGTAGAAACTTGTCCTTGATCGAACGTTCGACCAGCAATCGCGAGCCCGCGGTGCAGACTTCGCCCTGATTGAAGGCTATAGCGCTGGCGGCTGACTCGGCGGCGGCTTGCAGGTCAGGCGCGTCGGCAAACACGATGTTAGGACTTTTGCCGCCAGCCTCGAGCCAGATGCGCTTCATGTTCGACTCGCCCGAGTAAATCAAAAGCTGCTTGGCGATTTTGGTCGAGCCGGTGAACACTGCGGTGTCCACGTCCATATGCAGCGCCAGCGCTTTGCCGACGGTATGGCCGTAACCAGGCAGTACGTTGAGTACGCCGGCCGGAATGCCCGCTTCAATCGCCAGTTCCGCGACGCGGATGGCGGTCAGTGGGGATTTTTCCGATGGTTTCAGGATGACCGAGTTGCCGCTAGACAACGCAGGACCCAGCTTCCACGACGCCATCAGCAGCGGGAAATTCCACGGGACGATGGCGGCCACGACGCCGATTGGCTCACGGGTAACCAAACCCAGCTGGTCGTGCGGGGTGGCGGCCACTTCGTCGTAAATCTTGTCGATGGCTTCGCCGCTCCAGCTCAACGCTTGCGCGGAGCCTGGAATGTCGATGCCGTAGGAATCGCTGATCGGCTTGCCCATGTCGAGGGTTTCGAGCAGCGCAAGCTCTTCGACATTTTCTTTGATGAGGGCAGCGAAGCGCAGCATGGCCGCTTTGCGCTTGACCGGCGCAAGACGCGACCAGACACCGGAATTGAAAGTGGCGCGGGCGTTTTCGACGGCACGCTGAGCGTCTGCAGTATCGCAACTGGCGACGTGAGCCAGGAAGCGGCCATCGACCGGGCTGATGCAGTCAAACGTGGCACCGGACGATGCGTCGGTGTATTCGCCGTTGATGAAAGCTCGGCCTTCGATCTTCAGGTTCTGGGCGCGTTGCTCCCAGTCAGCATGAGTCAGGGTCGTCATGAAACATTCCTCCTCTTGTGAATCAGGGCTCGTTCGGGCGTTCATGAACCGCGCCCAGGGCTCGCCCAAACGTTGTGCCGAATCGGCCAAAGGCGTTTGCCACCCTAAACCAGCATTAGTGGAATTTCCAATATATTGGACATAAACCCCGAAACGCCGCTAATTCGTGCATTTTATTCAACACGCCACTGCGGCACTATCGGGTGGCTGCCCCCTCCAACGCTGAACGCCATCGCATCCTTCAGGAGCCAGAGAAATCATGAGTATCGAAAGCATCGTCGACTTCAGTGCCGTCAGCACCGAAGCGGAACGCTATCGCCCGGCAGCCGAAAAGATCCTCAAGGGAGATCCTGAGCAAACGCTGTACAACCACTACAATAGTCCCTGTGGGCAAATGAGCGCGGGCGTTTGGGAGGGCGAACCGGGGCAGTGGAAAGTGAATTACACCGAACACGAATACTGCGAAATAGTACAAGGCGTATCGGTGTTGCGGGACGAAGACGGCAACTCGAAAACCTTGCGCGCAGGCGATAGGTTCGTGATTCCGGCTGGGTTCAGCGGGACGTGGGAGGTGCTGGAGGCATGCAGAAAGATTTATGTGGTGTTTGAGCAGAAGGCGTGACCGCCAAACTTTACCCACAAAAAAGCCCGCATCGCTGCGGGCTTTTTCGTAAGAGGCAAAGATCAATTACTTGATTTTGGCTTCTTTGTAGATCACGTGCTTACGAACAACCGGATCGAATTTTTTAATTTCGATTTTGTCCGGAGTAGTGCGCTTGTTCTTGTCGGTGGTGTAGAAGTGGCCGGTGTTAGCGGTCGACACCAAACGGATCAATTCACGCATGATTCTCTCCCTTAAACCTTAGCGCCAGCACGGCGAATTTCAGCCAGAACGACTGTAATGCCACGCTTGTCGATGATACGCATGCCTTTAGCAGATACGCGCAGACGTACAAAACGTTTCTCTTCTTCAACCCAGAAGCGGTGATGCTGCAGGTTTGGCAGGAAACGACGACGGGTTTTGTTGTTTGCGTGGGAAATGTTATTCCCAGTCACCGGACCCTTACCGGTAACTTGACAGACTCTCGACATGCCTCAGCCCTCTAAAACCACATGCCCAACCCGGCATGGGTTGGCCGCTTAATCTCTCAGTCATTTGGCGCCAGGCGCCGCGTTTCTTCAGGGGTCTTACCGGCCACACCTACGATGAAGGAAGCGGGCCCCTAGAAAAGAGCGCTGCTTTATACCAGAAACCTCCAGATGCAACAACAGCCATCACGCTTTCAATAGAGAAAACGCCGGGTTCTCAGCCTGACAGAGCCAGCCGCCATGGGGCAGCGCAAATATACCACTCGTCGCGCCAGACTGATTGTTCTGCGCCAATGCATAGTCTAGGGTTACTCCCTCACCAGACTGCGCCAGCAGATGGCCCCTACTGATCAGCAGGAACATCGCCATGCGTCTCGCTATATTGCCTTTTTTGCTTGCGCCCTTGTTCGCTCCGGTGATGGCCCAGGCCGCTACAACGTTGAGCGTTTGCACCGAAGCCAGTCCCGAAGGGTTCGACGTGGTTCAGTACAACTCGCTGACCACTACCAACGCCTCCGCCGATGTGCTGATGAACAGACTGGTGAACTACGATGCAGAGACTCGCAAGCTAGTGCCTAGCCTTGCCGAGAGCTGGACAGTCTGGCCAGACGGCTTGACGTATGACTTCAAACTTCGCAGCGGTGTGAAGTTTCACTCCACCGACTATTTCAAACCCACTCGCACGCTCAACGCCGAAGACGTCGTGTACAGCTTCCAGCGAATGCTCGACCCGGCCAACCCTTGGCATAAAGTGGCCGTACAAGGCTTTCCTCACGCGCAATCGATGCAGTTGCCAGCGCTAATCAAGAAGATAGAGGCGCCGGACGCCAGTACTGTGC
This sequence comes from Pseudomonas rosaeacicularis, assembly GCF_057128745.1. Lineage (NCBI taxonomy): Bacteria > Pseudomonadati > Pseudomonadota > Gammaproteobacteria > Pseudomonadales > Pseudomonadaceae > Pseudomonas > Pseudomonas rosaeacicularis. Next base: position 96,414 of record NZ_JBSKHT010000001.1, on the reverse strand, counting down.
GCTTTACGCTTGATCACCCGGACGCGACTTTCCTCGCAACGCTGAGCATGGGCTTTGCGTCAATTTACTCATCGGAGTACATGGCGCAGTTGATGAAAGCGGGCACGCCGGAGAAGCTGAACAGCCAGCCAATCGGTACGGGGCCGTTCATTTTCAAACGCTTCCAGAAAGACGCCGTTGTGCGCTACGAGGCCAATGCGGACTACTTCGCTGGGAAACCAGGCGTCGATGCACTGATCTACGCGATCACTCCGGATGCCAACGTTCGGCTGCAGCGGATCAAGCAAAACGAATGTCAGGTAGCGCTTTCACCCAAGCCGCTGGACATCGCCGAGGCCAGCAAAGACCCTGCATTGAAAGTCGAAAAAACTGACGCGTTCATGACTGCCTTTCTGGCCATCAACAGCCAGCACCCGCCGCTGGACAAACCCGAAGTGCGCCAGGCGATCAACCTGGCGTTTGATAAAGCGACCTATCTCAAAGCAGTCTTCGAAGACTCTGCCAAAGCGGCGAACGGTCCGTTTCCTCCCAACACCTGGGGTTATGCCAGCGACCTGCCGGGCTACAAGCTCAACATCGCCAAGGCCAAAGAGCTGCTGGCCAAAGCCGGCCTTAAGGACGGCTTCAACACGACGATCTGGACCCGTCCAACGGGCAGCACATTGAATCCGAACCCCAACCTTGGCGCACAGTTGCTGCAAGCAGACCTGGCAAAAGTCGGCATCAAAGCCGAGATCAAGGTGATTGAATGGGGTGAGCTGATTCGCCGCGCCAAGGTGGGTGAGCATGACCTGCTGTTCATGGGCTGGGCAGGCGACAACGGTGATCCGGATAACTTCCTGACGCCGCAGTTCTCTTGCGCCGCCGTGCAGTCGGGGACGAACTTTGCGCGCTTCTGCAATGCCGATCTGGACAAGCTGATCAGCGAAGGCAAGACCACCAGCGATCAAGACAAACGCAGCAAAATCTATCACCAGGCTCAAGCGCTGATTCAGCAGCAGGCACTGTGGCTGCCGCTAGCACATCCGACAGCCGCTGCGCTGACGCGTAAAAGCGTCGTGGGTTACTCAGTCAGCCCGTTTGGGCGGCAGGATTTCTCAAGGGTGACCGTAAAGTAAGTCCTGTTGTGCTACATCAACCCACTTTCCGCCATCGACAGTGGATCACCATCCCCAATGATCAGATGATCCAGCACTGACACGTCAACCAGCGCCAACGCCTCCTTCAGCCGCTGAGTCAGGTTCAGATCTGCCTGACTCGCGTCGGTGACGCCTGACGGATGGTTATGGCAAAGGATCAGGCTGGCCGCATTGTTGGCCAACGCTCGCTTGACCACTTGCCGGGGGTACACCTGGGCGGTGTTGATCGATCCATAAAACAGCACCTCGAAGGTCAAAACCCGGTGCTTGTTATCCAGGAAAAGGCACCCGAATACCTCATGCGGCTCATGCCTGAGCAATGCCTTGAGGTAGTTGCGCACTTGAAGCGGGTTTTCCAGCGCTGAGTCGCGCTTGAGTGATTCGGCCATGTGTCGTCGCGACATCTCCATCACCGCTTGCAGTTGGGCGTATTTCGCAGGCCCAAGACCCAATTCGCTGCTGAAGGTAGTCAGGCTGGCATCAAGCAATGCACGCAGGCTGCCGAACTGATTCAGCAGATGCCGGGACAGATCGACTGCGCTGCGCCCCGCAACGCCAGTACGCAGGAAAATAGCCAGTAATTCAGCGTCCGAAAGGCTCGCTGCTCCTCGCTCAAGCAGCTTTTCTCGCGGGCGTTCTGCCACAGGCCAATCACGAATACTCATAGCACCTCCATGTGTGTGGGCGCCGCTGTTCCCGTGCGGTCGCTGTGCTATCTTAGCCCATCTTTTTTGCGCGACGATCTGGCCTGGGGAGGCGTTTTGATTGCCGCGTGTTAACTCGACCAAAAGGCAGGCCTATGCAGCGGCTGTATCGGAAACGCATTGTTCTCGGCGTGGGCGGCGGCATTGCGGCCTACAAGAGTGCCGAACTGGTCCGCCGCTTGCGCGACCACGGTGCCGAAGTGCGGGTCGTCATGACCAAGGGCGGCGCTGAGTTCATTACCCCGCTGACCATGCAGGCTTTGTCAGGGCATCCGGTTCATATGGATTTGCTCGACCCGGCCGCCGAGGCTGCCATGGGGCACATCGAGCTGGCGAAGTGGGCCGACATGGTGCTGATCGCCCCAGGTACCGCCGACCTGCTCGCCCGCCTGGCCCAGGGCATTGCCAACGATTTGCTGACCACCGTGGTGCTGGCAACCGATGCAATCGTCGCCGTCGCCCCCGCCATGAATCAGGCGATGTGGCGCGATCCTTCGGTGCAGGCCAACATCCAGCTGCTCGAAGCCCGCGGCCTGCGCATGTTTGGCCCGGCCAGCGGCAGTCAGGCCTGTGGCGATATCGGATACGGCCGCATGCTCGAACCAAACGATCTGGCGCAATCTGCCGCCGACTGCTTCGAGCGCCTCTCGCTGACTGGCAAGCACGTGCTGATCACAGCCGGGCCGACCCAGGAAAACATTGATCCGGTGCGATACATCACCAACCACAGCTCCGGAAAGATGGGTTTTGCACTGGCCCAGGCAGCGGCCGAAGCCGGTGCGCGAGTGACACTGATAACGGGTCCCGTTCATTTGCAGACGCCCGATCGGGTGTCGCGAATCGACGTTGTCAGCGCCCGGGATATGCTCACCGCTTGCGAGGCTGCAATGCCGTGCGATTTGTTCATTGCCTCCGCAGCGGTCGCCGACTACCGCCCGGAAGTCGTCGCGCCACAAAAACTCAAGAAAGATCCTACGAACGGCGACGGTTTGTTGCTGCAGATGGTCCGCAATCCGGACATCCTCGCGACGATAGCCCAACGCAGCGACCGCCCTTTCAGCGTGGGTTTTGCCGCCGAGACCGAACACCTGCACGATTACGCTGCGCGCAAGCTCAAGGACAAGAACCTTGATCTGATTGTCGCCAACGATGTCGCCAACCCCAGCATCGGCTTCAACAGTGAAGAGAATGCTTGCATCGTGTTCGACCGGGCGCTGCACGAAACACTGTTTTCCCAAACCAGCAAGGCCAAGATTGCACGCCAGCTGGTGACCTTTATCGCCGACCGAATGACCCAGGTTTAATCACGTATGCATGCTCTACAAGCCAAGATCCTCGACCCCCGCATTGGTAACGAATTCCCGCTCCCCGCTTACGCCACCACCGGTTCCGCCGGCCTCGATCTGCGCGCCATGCTCAAAGAGAACACTGTCCTGGAGCCAGGCGAGACGCTGCTGATTCCAACCGGTTTATCCATCTACATCGGTGATCCTGGCCTTGCCGCGCTGATTCTCCCGCGCTCGGGGCTTGGCCATAAACACGGCATCGTGCTGGGTAACCTGGTCGGCCTTATCGACTCCGACTACCAGGGCGAACTCATGGTGTCCTGCTGGAACCGCGGCCAGACCGCATTCAAGATCGCGATCGGCGAGCGCCTTGCTCAACTGGTTCTGGTGCCGGTGGTTCAGGCTCATTTCGAACTGGTTGAAGCGTTCGATGAGAGCCAGCGCGGCGCCGGTGGCTTCGGTCATTCCGGAAGCCACTGAGCCTCTCGGGCCTGACAGCCAATTGCAGCATTTGAGCCGTGTTCGCCGCCTCTGATAACACGGCGTCCATCAAATCGATTCAGGGTCAGTTGAGCAGGGAGAGTTCAGGTGAAAGGCATCAAGCGCAGCGCCAAGGCGTCAGCTCGTACGGACGGCAGCGAGGTTCCGGGCAAGGATTCCAACCTGAGCTTGTCCACGCCTGGCCTGATGCCTTCGGTTATCGGTTTGGTCGCCGCTGCAATTCTGGTATGGCTCGGCCTGTTGAGCCAACCGCAACAGCATGACCAATTGACACAGGCGTGGGGCAGCGCGCAGGCGGGCGCGGTCAACAAAGCACTGCTGCAAATCCGCGCCGATACCGTGGCGGCAGCTCAAGATGGTGCGCTGTCCGGGGCCGTGCAAAGTAATGATCCAGCCCGCATCGCCAATGCTCAGACCTCGTTGAGGTTTCGCGATGGCGTGGTGGGCTCGCGCCTGGTCCCGACGGGCTTCAATGATGTAGATAATCAGGGCGCCCTGCCTGTCAACTTCGCCACCCTGGACATGCTCAATAAGGCCTCCAAAGGTGAAGCGCCTGCGCCCGAAGCCCGAAAAGTGGGTGAGGCCTGGCTGATCTACAGTGCCGCGCCATTGCGTGCTTCTCCGGAAGCGCCGGTTATGGGCACGTTGTTGCTGGTCTATTCCCCGCAGCGCCTGCTGAACGCTTTGCCGCAAACCCCCGATGATGTCGGGCAAATCGAGCTAAGCCAACAATTCGGCACGGCCGCCGCACAGCCCTTTCTGACCAGAGGGCAAGGCGATGGTAGCCAGCCGCAAGGTTTCGATACCGGGTTCGCTAACTGGAAGCTGAAGTTCACCTCAGGCCCAGCGCTGCATACATCACCAGCGTACTGGATGCTGATTCTAGCTGCGCTCGTGGCGCTGGGCGGCGTATCGCTGGGTCTTTATCTGAATGAAAGCGCCTTTAGACGGCGGGTCGCTGCGGACGCCCGACAGCTGGATCAGCTCATCCAAGAACTCTCTGGGGGAAAAGCCGTCAAATCCTTCGGTTTAAGCTTGCCCGCCCTCAACGGGCTCGCCCAAACCCTCGCCAGATTCTCGCTGCGCAACCAGCCCGCGGCCTCAACTGCCGCAGCGCACCCCAGCGATTTGACGGCATCGAACAGCGCTCTCACGAGCAGTGAATCCCCATCGGCATTCGTAGCAAAACACGCCGAACCTACAGGGCCGCTGTTTCAAGACACCGACATTCTGGACATCGACATTCTCGACGAAAACCTGGACTTCCTGAGATCGGAGCACCCTCAAGCCATGAACAGCACAGCATCCGCAGCCCCGCCATTTCCTGACAGCATTTTCCGCGCGTACGATATTCGCGGCGTGGTCGGGGATACGCTGACTGCTGAGACCGCCTACTGGATTGGCCGCGCCGTTGGCGCTCAAAGCATCGAACAGGGTGAACCCAACGTTTGCGTAGGCCGCGACGGACGCTTGTCAGGGCCAGAGCTGGTTCAACAATTGATCCAGGGGCTGCATGACGCAGGCTGTCACGTCAGCGATGTAGGCCTGGTACCGACGCCGGCGCTTTATTACGCGGCCAACGTGCTGGCAGGCAAAACCGGCGTCATGCTGACCGGCAGCCACAACCCCAAAGACTACAACGGTTTCAAGATCGTCATCGCTGGCGACACCCTCGCCAATGAGCAAATCCAGGCCATTCACGACCGAATCAAGAGCAACAATCTGCCCGCCGCAAAAGGCAGCATCACCCAGGTCAACATCCTCGATCGCTACTTCACGCAGATCAAGGACGACATCGTCCTGGCGCGCAGACTCAAGGTCGTCGTAGATTGCGGCAACGGCGCTGCCGGCGTCATCGCGCCTCAGTTGATCGAAGCGCTGGGCTGCGAGGTAATTTCGCTGTTTGCTGAAGTCGACGGCAACTTCCCGAACCATCACCCCGATCCGGGCAAGCTTGAAAACCTTCAAGACTTGATCGCCAAGGTCAACGAAACCGGCGCGGATCTGGGTCTGGCATTCGACGGTGACGGCGACCGCGTGGGTGTCGTGACCAACAAAGGCAATGTGGTCTATCCCGACCGCTTGCTGATGCTGTTCGCCCTGGACGTGTTAAAGCGCAATCCAGGCGCCGACATCATTTTCGACGTCAAATGCACCCGCCGCCTGACGCCTCTGATTAGCGAGCACGGCGGTCGTCCGGTCATGTGGAAGACCGGTCATTCCTTGATCAAAAAAGAGATGAAGAAAAGCGGCGCGCTGCTGGCGGGCGAAATGAGCGGCCATATTTTCTTCAAGGAGCGCTGGTTCGGTTTCGACGATGGCATCTACAGCGCAGCGCGCCTGCTGGAAATCCTCAGTCAAGCATCGCAGAGCGCCGAGGACCTGTTCGAGGCCTTCCCGAACGACATTTCGACGCCTGAAATCAATATCAAGGTGACCGACGTCACCAAATTCACCATCATCCAGGCGCTTGAGAAAGACGCGCGCTGGGGCGATGCCAAGCTGACCACCATCGATGGCGTTCGCGTGGACTATCCAAAGGGATGGGGGCTGGTTCGCGCTTCCAATACCACGCCAGTGCTGGTATTACGCTTCGAAGCTGAAACCGAAGAAGAATTGCAGCGCATCAAGGACGTGTTCCACGCTGAGCTGAAAAAAGTCGCACCGGACCTCGACCTTCCTTTTTGATCAACCTTTTTGAGTGGAGCCCAAATGACCCTCGAACGTGATGCCGCGACCAACGCCGCCAAGGTTCTCTCCGAAGCGCTGCCTTACATCCGACGCTTCGTCGGCAAGACATTGGTCATCAAATACGGCGGCAACGCCATGGAGAGCGAGGAGCTGAAGACTGGCTTTGCGCGCGACATCGTGTTGATGAAAGCCGTAGGCATCAACCCGGTGGTCGTCCACGGTGGTGGGCCGCAAATCGGTGATCTGCTTAAGCGTTTGTCGATCGAGAGCCACTTCATCGATGGGATGCGGGTCACTGACGCCCAGACCATGGACGTCGTGGAGATGGTGCTCGGTGGTCAGGTCAACAAAGAGATCGTCAACCTGATCAACCGTCATGGTGGCAGCGCCATCGGCCTGACTGGTAAGGACGCCAATTTGATCCGCGCCAAGCGCTTGACCGTGACGCGCCAGACGCCAGAGATGACCAAGCCGGAAATCATCGACATCGGCCAGGTGGGTGAGGTGGTTGGCATCAATACCGACTTGCTGAACATGCTGGTGAAAGGTGATTTCATCCCGGTCATCGCACCGATCGGCGTAGGCGTAGATGGCGAGTCCTATAATATCAACGCGGACTTGGTTGCAGGTAAAGTCGCCGAAGCCTTGAAGGCCGAGAAGCTGATGCTGTTGACCAACATCGCAGGCTTGATGGACAAAAACGGCGAAGTCTTGACCGGGCTCACCACTGAACAGGTCAACGGCCTGATTGCCGATGGCACTATCTACGGCGGCATGCTGCCGAAGATCAAATGCGCACTGGAGGCCGTCCAGGGTGGCGTCACTACATCGCATATCATTGACGGCCGGGTGCCGAACGCCGTGCTGCTCGAGATATTCACCGATACCGGTGTGGGCACCTTGATCAGCAATCGCAAGCGTCACTGATTGCTTGAAGCGCGTGCAAAAAGAGGCCCCGCCAACGAACATTGGCGAGGCCTTTTTGGTAGGCGGGTACGACCCGGTTCTAGGGCTGTAGAAGCTTCAGCAATCGGGCGCGATCCACGGCAAATGCCGCATCGGCCTGCTGGCGCGCTGTTTGGTAGCGCACAATTTCTTCCTTGAGGTTTTGTTGCTGCTCGCGCAGGTCATCCATCTGGTCCAGCAGCGTTTTCGGCACCTGTCGTCCAGCACGCTCTTGGTCAGCGGCCTGACTTTGCAGCGTCGACTGCTGAGCCGCCAACCCCTGAACGTTGCCCTGAGCCACCGCAATCAATGCATCCAGCTCGGCAAGACGCCGCGTCCTGGCGCGATCAATGTCCGGAATGCTGCTGTAGAGATGCGTCAGTTGCGCATCGGCGTCGGCTTGCACCTTGGCCGCTTGGGCCTGACGAATCTCATCGGCCGTCGGCGCGGGTGGAATAACCTGAATCACCCGCCCGCGCTGATTCAACACCTCATACCCTTTACCCGCGTACTCCGGCGGCACGCCTTGAGTATCGAGGACGGTCACGCCCCGGCTGTCGACATAGCGGTACAACATGATGGTCGGATTGTCGGCGGCCTGTAGGATTTCAACACTGCCCAGCGATAGACAAACAACGACTGCGCCCAGCTTGAGCATAAAGCGACATCCCTCTGGATACTCAGATTCCGTACTGAGCCCGATAGGCTTCAACAGCGGGCAAATGTTGCTTGAGCTGAGGATCGTCGGCCAGGTATTCGAGTACCTGATTCAGCGAAACGATGCTCACCACCGGCATCCCAAAGTCGCGCTCGACCTCTTGAATCGCCGAAAGCTCGCCATTGCCGCGCTCTTGCCGGTTCAGCGCGATGAGTACGCCAGCGGCTTTGGCTCCCTGACTGCTGATGATCTGCATCACCTCACGAATCGCGGTGCCAGCGGTAATCACGTCATCGATGATCAACACGTTGCCTTCCAGCGCAGCACCGACCAGGCTGCCGCCTTCGCCATGGTCCTTGGCTTCCTTGCGGTTGAAGCACCACGGCAAATCGCGGCCATGATGTTCGGCCAAAGCCACAGCCGTCGTGGCCGCCAGAGGAATACCCTTGTAAGCGGGCCCGAAGAGGACGTCGAAGGAAATTCCGCTTTCAACTACAGCTGAGGCGTAGAAACGGCCCAGTTGGGCCAAGGCCGAACCACTGTTGAAAAGACCGGCATTGAAGAAGTAAGGACTGGTGCGTCCAGACTTCAAAGTGAACGCACCGAAACGCAAAACCCCACGTTCGATGGCAAAACGAATGAAATCGCGCTGATACGCCTGCATGAAAAAAGCCCCGAATACCACGGATTTAGCTAATTAGGTAGAGCTCGGGTATCATACACGCACGTGATTTTTGGGGCCATTTATGCGGATCATCAGTGTGAACGTAAATGGCATTCAGGCCGCAGTCGAGCGTGGTTTGCTCAGTTGGCTGCAAGCTCAGAATGCCGACGTCATCTGCCTTCAGGACACCCGCGCCTCCGCCTTCGAACTGGACGACCCAGCCTTCCAACTGGATGGTTACTTCCTTTATGCCTGCGAAGCTGAAGTTCCCGCACAAGGCGGCGTGGCTTTGTACTCGCGGTTGCAGCCGAAGGCGGTTATCAACGGGCTAGGGTTTGAGACAGCCGACCGCTACGGGCGCTACCTGCAGGCAGACTTCGACAAAGTCAGCATTGCGACTTTGCTTCTTCCTTCCGGAATGAACGGCGATGAAGACTTGAATCAGAAATTCAAGCTCATGGACGATTTCGGCAAGTATCTGGACAAACAGCGGCGCAAACGTCGCGAGTACATTTACTGTGGCTCGCTCTACGTTGCGCAGCAGAAGCTGGATATCAAGAACTGGCGTGACAGCCAGCAATCTCCTGGCTTCCTGGCGCCAGAACGCGCCTGGATGGATGAGATCGTTGGCAACATGGGTTATGTCGATGCACTGCGCGAAGTCAGTCGCGAAGGCGATCAATACAGCTGGTGGCCAGATAACGAACAGGCCGAGATGCTTAATCTGGGCTGGCGGTTCGACTATCAGTTGCTGACCCCAGGTCTGCGTCGCTTCGTGCGTAGCGCACGTCTGCCACGTCAGCCACGCTTCTCGCAGCATGCACCGCTGATCGTGGATTACGACTGGACGTTGACCATCTAACGTTCAATCGCCCACAAAAAAGCCGACTTCGTGTCGGCTTTGTTTTGTCCGGCCAGACCCTTGGCCATTTAAAGCGGGAGGGAGCTTGCTCGCGAGGCGTCAGGTCAGACGGTGCTGCAGTGATGCAGTGCTGAAGCCCACGATCGCGAGCAAGCTCCCTCCCACCCAAAAACAGCCCTCAAAATTGAACTGTTATTTAACCAACCGCCACGTAAACGGATAGCGATACGCAATCCCGTCATTAGCCTTGATGCCCGCGATAATAGTCAGCACCAGCGCACCGACGCCAACCAACATCAACAACGGGAAGCCGATCACCACGATCATCAGCAGAAAGCAGATCATCGCGGCGATGGAAACAGATATCTGGAAATTCAAGGCTTCCTTGCCCTGCGCATCAATGAACGGGTCAGCCTCTTTTTTGAGCTGCCAGACAATCAGCGGCCCAAGCAAGTTACCAAACGGGAATATCAACCCGAAGAACGCTGCGAAGTGACAAAGCATCGCCCATTGGCGGGCTTCTTTGCTCGGCAGTGGAAGCGGGGGCTGGCTGTCGATCATCGTGCGTTCCCTGTGCTGATGGATGAATCAGTCGGCCAATGCGGCTTTCTGCAATTCAAAGAGTTCGGTCATGCCTTTCTGTGCAAGAGCCAGCATCGCATTCAGCTCTTCAGGCTGGAACGGCGCGCCTTCAGCGGTGCCCTGCACTTCGATGAAACCGCCAGCGCTGGTCATGACAACGTTCAAGTCGGTTTCGGCAGCCGAGTCTTCCAGGTAATCCAGATCCAGCACCGGCTCACCTTGATACATGCCGACCGAGACGGCCGCGATCATCTGCTTGAGCGGATCGCCAGCCTTGAGGCCGCCACGTTTTTTGATGGTTTTGAGCGCATCGACCAACGCAACCATCGCGCCGGTGATGGACGCAGTGCGAGTACCGCCGTCGGCTTGAATCACGTCGCAATCGACATACAGCGTGACGTCGCCCAGTTTGGACATGTCCAGTGCGGCACGCAGTGAGCGACCGATCAGACGCTGGATTTCCAGAGTGCGGCCGCCTTGCTTGCCACGGCTGGCCTCGCGCTGATTACGTTCGCCGGTCGCGCGCGGCAGCATGCCGTACTCGGCCGTCAACCAGCCCTGACCCTGACCTTTTAGAAAGCGCGGCACACCATTTTCAACGCTAACGGTGCAGATCACTTTCGTGTCACCGAACTCAACCAGCACAGAACCTTCGGCGTGCTTGGTGTAGTTGCGGGTGATGCGGATCGAGCGCAGCTGATCGGTAGCGCGACCACTTGGACGTTTCATCTGGGATACCTGTACTGAGACGGAAAACTGCCGAGCATTATAGAGGTGACAACCGATGCTGGGCACATCTAATCACCAGTCGATGACCATCGGCAGTCGGTGCCAGAGGTGACAGCACGCCGAAACGCTGAGCAACCTGACGCCATGCATCGCCTGAAGCGCAGCCATGTTTGGGCGCATACGCTGCACTGCGCTACAATCCTGCGCCTTTATAGCCTGTCGATTCTTGATGACACCCACTTGGGCAAAACACCGCCCGATGCAGGCTTTTTTCAATGCCTGACTTTATTGAGGTAACTCCCATGGTGCATAGCATGACTGCCTTCGCCCGAGCCGAGCGCGCTGGCACCCAAGGCACGTTGAGCTGGGAATTGCGCTCCGTCAATCATCGCTACCTCGAACCGCATCTGCGCTTGCCCGAGTCCTTCCGTGACCTCGAGGGCGCAGTGCGTGAGGCTTTGCGTCAGGGATTGTCTCGCGGCAAGGTTGAATGCACGCTGCGTTTTACCGAGGAAACAGCAGGCAAGCCGCTGCAGGTTGATCGCGAGCGCGCCGGGCAACTGGTCGCCGCTGCTGAAATCGTCGCCAGCCTGATCAAGCAACCCGCAGCGCTGAATCCACTTGAAGTACTGGCATGGCCCGGCGTGCTGGTTGCCGACGCAAGCGATCCACAAGCGCTGAATAACGACGCTATGGCGCTGTTCAATGAAGCGCTCGAGCAGCTGAAAGCTGGCCGCGGCCGTGAAGGCGCGGACTTGGCAAAACTTCTCGACGAGCGGCTCAGCGCGATCAAAACCGAAGTCGCCACGCTGCGCACGCTGGTCCCCCAGATGCTGGCAACGCAGCGGCAAAAAGTGCTCGACCGCTTCACCGACATGAAAGCCGAACTCGACCCGCAGCGCCTGGAACAGGAAATGGTTTTGCTGGCACAGAAAAGCGATGTGGCTGAAGAGCTCGACCGCCTCAGCACCCACGTTACTGAAGTGCGTAGGGTATTGAAAACCGGTGGGCAGGCCGGGCGCCGGCTGGATTTCCTGATGCAGGAACTCAACCGCGAAGCCAACACACTGGGCTCCAAAGCCTTCGATCCTCGTAGCACTCAGGCTGCGGTCAACCTCAAGGTTTTGATCGAGCAGATGCGCGAACAAGTGCAGAACATTGAGTAAGGCCACCCTCGACATGACCCACAGCACCGGCACCCTGTACATCATTTCCGCCCCTTCCGGCGCGGGCAAGACCAGCCTGGTCAACGCCCTGATCAACGCTCAGCCACAGATTCGCGTGTCCGTTTCCCACACCACGCGCGCCATGCGCCCAGGCGAAGTGGACGGCGTGAATTATCACTTTGTTGACCGGGCTGAGTTCGTGCGCATGATCGAACACGGCGACTTCCTCGAGCAGGCCGAAGTCTTCGGCAACCTGTACGGCACGTCCCAAAGCCGACTGCAGCAGACACTTGATGAAGGTCATGACTTGATTCTGGAAATCGACTGGCAGGGCGCGGCCCAGGTGCGCAAATGGATGCCCCATGCGCGCTCGATCTTCATTTTGCCGCCCACCCAGCAGGCGCTGCGCCAGCGTTTGACTAACCGCGGTCAGGACAGCGACGAGATTATCGAGGGCCGCATGCGTGAGGCTGTCAGCGAGATGAGCCACTATGTGGAATACGATTACATCGTGATCAACGATGATTTCGCCAGCGCGCTGGAAGATCTCAAAGCGATCTTCCGCACCAATCTGCTCAGCCAGGAACATCAGCAGCAGCGGTTCGGCGAGTTGCTGGCGCAGCTGTTGGCTTAAAGCTTCCTGTAGGAGCCGACTTGTTGGCGAGAAGGCGCCACGCGCGCACTCTGAAAGACCGCTTCGCGAACAAGTTCGCTCCTACATATTGACCTTTACGAAATCAGCGCTTCCCTAAACGCTGGTGTTTTTTTAAACTGTCGAGTCCGCTCGCCCATCCGGGCTCCGCGCATACCGCATTTGCTACGAGGAATACCCATGGCCCGCGTAACCGTTGAAGACTGCCTAGAACACGTGGATAACCGCTTTGAGCTGGTCATGCTCTCTACCAAGCGTGCTCGTCAACTGGCAACCGGCGGCAAAGAACCAAAGCTGGCGTGGGAAAATGACAAGCCTACCGTCATGGCATTGCGCGAAATCGCAGCCGGCCTGATGGATTATGCAGTAATCGCAGAAGCCGAAATCGTTGAAGATGAACCATTGTTCGCGGCGTTCGAGGACGAGTCCAACGAGGCCGTTTAAGCCTATGCCAGGTCGACGTAGTACGGCGCAGGGTCACAGCCACCGGCAGGGTTTCCTATCATGCCGAGCATAGACGCCCTCGCCGATCGCCTCTCGACCTACCTCGGCAAAGACCAGGTCAATCTGGTTCGCCGGGCGTATTTCTACGCCGAACAAGCCCACGACGGCCAACGCCGTCGCAGCGGCGAAGCCTATGTCACGCACCCGCTGGCAGTGGCCAATATTCTTGCCGACATGCACATGGACCATCAAAGCCTGATGGCCGCGATGCTGCATGACGTGATCGAAGACACCGGGATTGCCAAAGAAGCGCTTTGCGCTCAGTTCGGCGAAACCGTGGCTGAACTGGTCGACGGGGTCAGCAAACTGACCCAGATGAACTTCGAGACCAAAGCCGAGGCGCAAGCCGAAAACTTCCAGAAAATGGCCATGGCCATGGCGCGCGACATTCGCGTCATTCTGGTCAAGCTCGCTGACCGCCTGCACAACATGCGCACACTGGAAGTATTGTCCGGTGAAAAGCGCCGCCGTATTGCCAAAGAAACCCTCGAAATCTATGCGCCCATCGCCAACCGCTTGGGCATGCACAGTGTGCGCATCGAATTCGAAGACCTCGGTTTCAAAGCGATGTACCCGATGCGCTCCTCGCGAATCGGTCAGGCGGTCAAACGCGCTCGTGGCAATCGCAAAGAGCTGGTCAACAAGATCGAAGAATCGCTGAGCCACTGCCTTGCGGTTGATGAAATCGAAGGCGAAGTCAGCGGTCGTCAGAAGCACCTTTACGGCATCTACAAAAAAATGCGCGGCAAGCGTCGGGCCTTCAACGAGATCATGGACGTCTATGCGTTCCGGATCATCGTCGACAAGGTTGACACCTGCTATCGCGTACTAGGCGCTGTGCATAATTTGTACAAGCCGCTGCCGGGCCGCTTCAAGGACTACATCGCAATTCCCAAAGCCAACGGCTATCAATCGCTGCATACGACGCTGTTCGGCATGCACGGTGTACCCATCGAAATCCAGATTCGCACACGCGAAATGGAAGAGATGGCGAACAACGGAATCGCGGCGCACTGGCTGTACAAGTCCTCCGGCGACGAACAACCCAAGAGCACCCACGCTCGCGCCCGCCAGTGGGTAAAAGGCGTGCTGGAGATGCAGCAGCGTGCCGGCAACTCGCTGGAATTCATCGAAAGCGTGAAGATCGACCTGTTCCCGGACGAGGTCTACGTCTTCACCCCGAAAGGCCGGATCATGGAGCTGCCCAAAGGCTCAACGGCCGTCGATTTTGCATATGCCGTGCACACCGATGTGGGCAACAGCTGCATTGCCTGCCGGATCAATCGTCGTCTGGCGCCGCTGTCCGAACCGCTTCAAAGCGGCTCTACCGTGGAAATCGTCAGCGCACCTGGCGCGCGACCTAACCCGGCATGGCTGAACTTCGTCGTTACCGGCAAGGCGCGCACCCATATTCGTCACGCTCTGAAACTGCAGCGTCGTTCCGAATCCATCAGCCTGGGCGAGCGGCTGCTGAACAAAGTGCTGAACGGTTTCGAGACCTCGCTGGAAAAAATCCCCGCCGACCGCGTGCAACTGATTCTCGCCGAATACCGGGTCGAGGTCATCGAAGACCTCCTCGAAGACATCGGCCTGGGCAATCGCATGGCGTACGTCGTCGCGCGCCGCCTGCTCGCCAGTGAAGGCGAGGAATTGCCCAACGCCGAAAGCCCATTGGCCATTCGCGGTACCGAGGGACTGGTCCTTAGCTACGCCAAGTGCTGCACGCCGATACCGGGAGATCCGATCGTGGGTCATCTGTCCGCGGGCAAAGGCATGGTGGTGCATCTGGACAATTGTCGGAACATCAGCGAGCTGCGCCACAACCCGGAAAAATGCATTCAGCTGTCCTGGGCCAAGGACGTTACCGGCGAATTCAATGTCGAGCTACGCGTCGAACTGGAACATCAACGCGGCCTGATCGCGTTGCTGGCCAGCAGTGTCAACGCGGCCGACGGCAACATCGAAAAAATCAGCATGGACGAACGCGATGGTCGCATCAGCGTGGTCCAACTGGTGGTCAGCGTGCACGACCGCGTGCATCTGGCCCGCGTGATCAAGAAACTGCGCGCCCTGACCGGGGTGATCCGAATCACCCGCATGCGCGCGTAGCCAACCCGACAACAGGAGTTCTTCATGAGCAAGACCGTTATCACCAGCGACAAAGCGCCTGCTGCCATCGGCACCTATTCTCAGGCGATCAAGGCTGGCAATACCGTCTACATGTCCGGGCAGATCCCGCTCGATCCGAAAACCATGGAGCTGGTCGAAGGCTTTGAAGCCCAGACCGTTCAGGTGTTCGAGAATCTGAAGTCGGTTGCAGAAGCAGCCGGCGGTTCGTTCAAGGACATCGTCAAGCTCAACATCTTCCTGACTGACCTGAGCCACTTTGCAAAGGTCAACGAAATCATGGGCAAATACTTCGAGCAACCGTATCCGGCCCGTGCCGCGATTGGCGTTGCTGCATTGCCCAAAGGCGCCATGGTCGAAATGGACGCCATCCTCGTTATCGAGTAAATCCCTCGCGGAGCATTTCCTGCTCCGCCACTCCTATGAGCAAAGGAAGGACTCCGTTTATGCGCGTTGCGTTCGCCCTCTCGCTGCTGGCCGCACTTTTAAGCGGCTGCGCCAGCCACTCCAACCGCAGTCCTGACGGCACCTGGATCAACCAGACCGCCATCGATTCAGCCGCTACAGGCGGAAATCTGCGTCAGGCGTTGCTGGCCTACGGCCCCAATCTTGAATGGAACGTCGACACCAAAGGCGGCAAAGCAACTGCCTCCAATGGCTTTGAGCTTAGCGAAGGCAAAATTGTCAGCGCTGCAGACGGCAAGCTGCACATCGACTTCTACGGCAATTCGTTCGAGGACCTGACGCTCAAGGGCGATCAACTGGTGCAAACCGCCAGTGATTCCGGTCCGGAGCAGCACTTCAAGGCGCCTAAAGAAGCCGCTCCAGCAGGCGCTCAACCAGGCACCAGCTTCGAGCGCGCGCTCTACAGCGCTTACTTAGGCGGCAAATGGTCCATCGTGCAGGGCGAAGGCCAGGGCGGTGTGGTTGATTTTCAGCCAGACGGAAGCGTATCCGGCCTGCCAAACAATGATCGTTACGCACTCTGCCTGGCTGGCGATTGCGCGGCCATGAGCGGCGAGTACGACAGCATGTGGCTGGAGCGAAACGAAAAGGGCAACCCTTACATCTTCGTTCGCCAAGGTAACCAGCTGGAGATATTCCAGGCGGTGAATAACGCTAAAGCAGATGAAATGCCCGATCTGCGGCCTGGTGCGAGCCAGTGGTTGCTGCAGAAAAACTAAGCAATCACGCCTTTGCTCTGTAGGAGCGTGCTTGCCCGCGAAAATAGTGGCCTGTGCGGCAGATCTTCATCTGCCGAACAGATTAATCGCGGGCAAGCGCGCTCCTATAGGACTACGATTGCCCTTCAAGCATCGCCTCATACCCTTCCCGATAACTCGGATAACGCGGCGTCCAGCCCAGTGCTTTGGCCCGTGCATTGCTACAACGCTTGCTCCCCGCCCGGCGAATGCTGCTTTCTTCAGACCATTGCGTAACGCCCAGTCGCTGACGCATCCAGTTCACTACATCGGCCAAGGGGTCAGGCGCGTCATCAACACCGATGTAACACTCCTCCAGGGCCACACTTCGTGCGTCTGCCAGCAGCAGAAATGCCAACAGCCCGGCCGCGTCATCAGCGTGGATGCGATTGCCATATAAAGGCGGGTTTACCGCCACGCTATAGCCCTGGCGCACCCGGTTCATCAGATCGCTTCGACCCGGCCCATAAATGCCGGTGAGCCGGACAACACTGGCGGGAAAGCCACTGTGCAACGCAACCTGCTCGGCTTCGAGCATGACCTCGCCAGAAAATCCGCTTGCCTGTGTGGGCGATATTTCGTCGACCCACTCACCCTGTTGCTGCCCATAAACGCTGCTGCTGGAAACGAAAATCAACCGTTTTGGTCGTTGCCCGCTGCGCCGAGCCCAGTCCAGCACATGGCGCAGGCCTTCGACATAGGCCGCCCGATAGCCCGCCTCGTCACGCTCAGCAGGCGTCGCGCAATACACCAGGTAATCGATTTGGCCATCGGGCCATTGCTCCGGCATCCGCGCGTCGAACAGATCCGCGCTGACTCCAACTACGCCGTGTGGCAGTTTCCCCGTCGCGCGGCGTAAACCATAAACAGTCCAGTCATGGGTCAAGAGTTGCAACGCCAGACGACTGCCGATATCGCCGCAACCAGCAATCAAAACGCGGGGGGCCGCCATATCACATCTCCACTAGAAAGGTCATTTTGGTCACTAAATCGGCCGAAAACTCGACCGGCGAAACGCGACTGAAGGAAAAAAAGAAACTCTGTTACTTTCGTTAACGAGAATTACTTGCAATAATACTGGCCCTTTGTTCTGCTCCGCTCGCCTTGCGCCAGCGCGACGTATCCAGAACGAACACCTATTTTTCATCTCAGGTCCGGTCAGCATGATACCTATTCAGTCCCCCGCTTCGCCTATCAAGCTTCCACGCCTGCCACGTGCTCTACGCGGTATCGCAGCAGTCCTGTTCAGCCTGACGCTGATGCCCGTCGCACTTGCCGACGCGACTGCGCCGAACCAGCCTCCCGCCACACAATCGGCAGCCCCAGCCACTGCTCCAGTTGACACCACCGCAGCCCCAGCCGTTCAAGCGCCAGTCGCTCCGGCTGATGCCCTGGACGCCGCGCCGGAAGACAACAGCCTAGGCATGTCCCACGACTTGTCGCCATGGGGCATGTACAAAAACGCAGACGTGGTCGTCAAAGCCGTCATGATTGGCCTGGCGATCGCCTCGATCATCACTTGGACTATCTGGATTTCCAAAGGCTTCGAACTGCTGGGCGCCAAACGTCGTCTGCGCGGCGAAATCGCCAACCTGAAAAAAGCCCGCACCCTGGACGAAGCCAGTGTCAGTGCCAGCAAACAAGGCACGCTGGCCAATCTGCTGGTACATGATGCTCTTGAAGAGATGCGCTTGTCCGCCAACGCCCGCGAGCGCGAGGGCATCAAAGAACGTGTGAGCTTTCGTCTTGAGCGCCTGGTTGCAGCGTGCGGCCGCAACATGAGCATGGGCACCGGCGTACTCGCCACTATCGGTTCGACTGCCCCATTCGTGGGCCTGTTCGGCACCGTGTGGGGCATCATGAACAGCTTCATCGGTATCGCCAAAACCCAGACCACCAACCTCGCCGTCGTTGCTCCCGGCATTGCCGAAGCCTTGCTGGCAACGGCGCTAGGGCTGGTGGCTGCGATTCCTGCAGTTGTCATCTACAACGTCTTCGCTCGCTCCATCGCCGGCTACAAGGCACAGGTTTCCGACGCATCCGCGCAGGTTCTGCTGCTGGTCAGCCGCGACCTGGACCACCAGCCTGCCGTCGAACGCAGCCAGCCGCCGCACATGGTAAAAATGGGGTAAGCCATGGGCCTGCATCTGAATGACAGCGGCGACGATCTCGCCGAGAACCACGAAATCAACGTCACGCCGTTTATCGACGTCATGTTGGTTCTGCTGATCATCTTCATGGTGGCGGCGCCTTTGGCCACGGTGGACATCAAAGTCGACCTGCCCGCCTCCACGGCCAAACCTGCGCCCCGACCCGAAAAACCGATCTTCCTCAGCGTCAAAGCCGATCAGAGCCTGTACCTGGGCGACGAGAAGGTCGCGCGTGAGCTGATCGGTCCAACGCTGGACGCCAAGACTAAAGGTAAGAAAGACACGACGATCTTCTTCCAGGCTGACAAAGGCGTGGATTACGGCGACCTGATGGAAGTCATGAACGCTCTGCGCGGCGCCGGTTACTTGAAAGTTGGCCTGGTCGGTCTTGAGACGGTTGGTAAGAAATGATCAGTACGCGCCAAAAACTGACGCGCTATAGCGGTAGTCTGTTGTTGGTGCTGGCGGTGCATGCCATTGCGATTATCGTCGCTTTGCGCTGGCCCACTTCTCAGGCCATCGAGTTGCCCCCGGCAGCGATGATGGTCGAGCTGGCGCCAACCCCTGAGCCCGCGCCACCGCCTCCGCCCAAAGTTGTTCAACCGCCACAGCCACCCGCGCCGGAAGAGGAGCTGCCACTTCCTCCGATCGTTGAAGCGCCGAAACCGGAAATCGCAGTACCCAAGCCGGTCAAGCCCAAGCCAAAACCGCAGCCGCCTAAGCCGGTGAAGAAGGTTGAGCCGCCCAAGGAAGAAAAACCTGCCGACGAAAAGCCGGTAGACACACCGCCTTCCAACGCTAAACCGGAAAAATCAGCTGCACCACAAGTGGCTCCACCCAGTCCGCCGAGTACTGCACTGCCTAGCTGGCAGGGAGATTTGCTGCGTCACCTGAGCAAATTCAAGCGTTATCCGGAAGACGCGCGTCGTCGCGGCACTCAGGGCATTAGCCGGTTACGCTTCGTGGTCGACAAGGACGGCAACGTACTTTCCTACGAAATTTCCGGAGGATCGGGCAGCGCATCACTTGATCGAGCGACCCTGGAAATGATCCGTCGGGCGCAGCCGCTGCCCAAACCACCAGCAGAACTGCTCAATAATGGCTCGGTTGAAATCGTAGCGCCCTTCGTTTACTCCCTGGATAAACGATGAAATCTTGATTTTGTTACACCTGACGGGTTGATAACGTGCGTCTATCGATTGCACCCGCTATGCTGGGGCCGCAACTTCATGGACGCACGCTATGACCCTTACAGAATTGCGCTATATCGTTACCCTCGCCCAAGAGCAACATTTCGGCCATGCGGCCGAGCGTTGCCACGTCAGCCAGCCCACGCTGTCGGTTGGCGTGAAGAAGCTGGAAGATGAACTCGGTGTGCTGATTTTCGAGCGCAGCAAGAGTGCGGTACGTCTGACGCCGGTTGGCGAGGGCATCGTGGCTCAAGCACAGAAAGTGCTCGAACAGGCGCAAGGCATTCGTGAACTGGCGCAAACCGGCAAAAACCAGCTGACCGCACCGCTCAAGGTCGGCGCGATCTACACCGTGGGCCCTTACCTGTTTCCGCACTTGATCCCGCAGCTGCATCGGGTCGCCCCGCAGATGCCGTTGTACATCGAAGAGAACTTCACCCACGTCCTGCGCGACAAACTGCGCAACGGTGAACTGGACGCGATCATCATCGCGCTGCCGTTCAACGAGTCCGACGTGCTGACCCTGCCGCTCTACGATGAACCTTTCTATGTCCTGATGCCTGCTGATCACCCATGGACACAGAAAGCCACCATTGATGCGTCCGCGCTCAACGACAAAAGCCTGTTGCTGCTAGGCGAAGGCCACTGCTTCCGCGATCAGGTCCTCGAAGCCTGTCCGACCCTGGTCAAAGGTGGCGACAGTGCCAAGCACACCACCGTGGAATCCAGCTCGCTCGAAACCATCCGGCACATGGTTGCTTCCGGACTTGGCGTTTCGATCCTGCCAATGTCCGCAGTCGACAGCCACCACTACGCCCCCGGCGTGATCGAAGTACGTCCACTGTCGCCGCCTGTGCCATTCCGCACGGTTGCGATCGCCTGGCGCGCCAGCTTCCCTCGGCCGAAAGCCATCGAGATCCTCGCTGACTCGATTCGTCTGTGTTCGGTTGCCAAACCCAAAGCACAAGCGAGTTAAGCAGGCAGTATGACGGAGCTGTCCCACGTCTCGGTGACGGCGCTCAAGGGCGTCGGCGAGGCCATGGCTGAGAAGCTGGCGAAGGTCGGACTGGAGAACATTCAGGATGTCCTGTTCCACCTGCCCCTGCGTTATCAGGATCGAACCCGCGTCGTTCCTATTGGCCAATTGCGGCCGGGCCAAGACGCGGTGATCGAAGGCGTGGTCAGCGGCACCGACGTGGTGATGGGCAAGCGCCGTAGCCTGTTGGTCCGTCTGGGTGATGGCACTGGCGTGCTGAGCCTGCGTTTTTATCACTTCAGCAACGCGCAGAAAGACGGCTTGAAACGCGGCACCCACGTTCGCTGCTACGGTGAAGCCCGTCCCGGTGCGTCGGGACTGGAAATCTATCACCCGGAATACCGTGCGCTGACAGGCGACGAACCGCCTCCAGTGGACGTGACGCTGACACCGATTTACCCGACCACCGAAGGCCTGACCCAGCAACGCCTGCGCCAGCTGTGCCAGCAAAGCCTTTCAATGCTTGGGCCGCAAAGCCTGCCTGACTGGCTTCCCGAAGAGCTGGCTCGCGACTATCAGCTGGCGCCGCTCGACGAAGCCATTCGTTATCTGCACCACCCGCCTGCCGATGCCGACGTAGAAGAGTTGGCCTTGGGTCATCATTGGGCTCAGCATCGCCTGGCGTTTGAAGAGCTATTGACCCATCAATTGTCGCAACAGCGCCTGCGCGAAAGCCTGCGCTCGCAACAAGCTCCTGCGTTGCCCAAAGCCAAGAAGCTGCCTAAGCAATTTCTGGCCAACCTCGGCTTTCCGCCAACCGGCGCGCAAACACGGGTGGGCAATGAGATCGCCTACGACCTCAGTCAGCACGAGCCGATGTTGCGGCTGATTCAGGGCGACGTTGGCGCCGGTAAAACCGTGGTCGCTGCACTGGCTGCATTGCAGGCGCTGGAAGCGGGCTATCAAGTGGCGCTGATGGCGCCGACTGAAATCCTCGCCGAGCAGCACTACATCAACTTCAAGCGCTGGCTTGAACCGCTGGGCATCGAAACCGCCTGGCTGGCGGGCAAGCTCAAAGGCAAGGCGCGGGCGACTTCCCTTGAGCAGATTGCTACCGGCACGCAAATGGTGGTGGGCACCCATGCGCTGTTTCAAGACGAAGTGCAGTTCAAAAACCTCGCGCTGGTGATCATTGATGAGCAGCACCGTTTTGGCGTGCAGCAGCGTCTGGCGCTGCGCAAAAAAGGCGTCGGCGGCCGGATGTGTCCGCATCAACTGATCATGACCGCAACGCCTATACCTCGCACGCTGGCGATGAGCGCATATGCAGACCTCGACACCTCGATTCTCGACGAACTGCCTCCCGGCCGCACACCCGTCAACACGGTGCTGGTGGTCGACAGCCGCCGCATCGAAGTGGTCGAGCGGGTGCGAAATGCCTGCGCCGAGGGCCGTCAGGCTTATTGGGTCTGCACGCTGATTGAGGAATCCGAAGAGCTAACCTGTCAGGCGGCCGAAACCACGTTCGAAGAGTTGACCAGCGCGCTGGGTGAATTGCGCGTCGGCCTGATCCACGGCCGCATGAAGCCCGCCGAGAAAGCCGCGGTGATGGCCGAGTTCAAGCAAGGCGCGCTACAGCTCCTGATCGCGACAACCGTGATCGAAGTCGGTGTTGATGTGCCCAATGCCAGCCTGATGATTATCGAAAACCCGGAGCGCCTGGGCCTGGCGCAACTGCACCAACTGCGCGGTCGGGTTGGACGAGGCAGCGCGGCGAGCCATTGTGTGCTGCTGTATCACCCGCCGCTTTCGCAAATCGGTCGGCAGCGGCTGGGCATCATGCGTGAAACCAACGATGGCTTCGTGATCGCCGAGAAAGACCTCGAACTTCGTGGCCCCGGCGAAATGCTCGGCACGCGACAAACGGGTCTGCTTCAATTCAAGGTCGCAGATCTGATGCGTGATGCCGATCTATTGCCAGCCGTTCGAGACGCAGCGCAGGCGCTGATCGAACGATGGCCCCAGCACGTCAGCCCGTTGCTCGAACGATGGCTGCGACATGGCCAACAATACGGCCAAGTGTGAAGCAGTAACCGCAATCCGTTACCGCCTCACCCTCACAACAATTAAGCTGGTTATACTCCAACGATTGTAGGAACTTGGATCCATACCATGACAGAAGTTGCCCACGTCGACGCAACCCCTCACGCCCCGTCTGTCATCCGGCAGTTGCTTGGCAAATTGGCCATCAACTATCGCGAAGTCATGGACGACGAAAAAATCCCTGCAGCGCAGAAGATCCAGGCGGTTCTGGTGGACGATGCGGTGGGTGCGCTGCTGATTCTGTTCCCCAAGAATCATCTGCTGGACCTCAATCGGATCACCGAGCTGACCGGGCGCAAGTTGACGGCTGTTCCGCAGGAGCGCATTGAGCAGATGCTGGGTAAGCACAGTCTGCGCATGCTGCCGGGTTTGCCTGCGCTGACGGGGGCTCCTTGCCTGTACGAAGAGCGCATTCTTCAGGAACCGCTGCTGCTGATCGACTCGGGCGAACCTGGCTTGTTGCTGGAAATTGCCTGCGATGACTATCGTGGCCTGTTGAGCAAAGCCAGTGCTGCGCGCTTCGGCGAGCCAGTGACCTCTGTTCAACCCAATCTCGACCGACCCGATGATGACCGCAAGGAAATCACCAAAGCGATGCAGGACTTCACCGCCCGACGCATTCAGCAGCGTCTGGAGGCTACGGTGGAGATTCCACCCTTGGCCGATACGGCGCAGAAGATCATCAAATTGCGAGTCGATCCGGATGCGACCATCGATGACATCACCGGCGTGGTTGAAACCGATCCGTCGCTGGCCGCGCAGGTCGTCAGTTGGGCGTCTTCTCCCTATTACGGTTCTGCCGGCAAGATCCGCTCGGTAGAGGACGCAATCGTTCGGGTGCTGGGTTTCGATCTGGTCATCAACCTGGCGCTGGGCCTGGCGCTGGGCAAAACCCTGAGCCTGCCCAAAGATCAGCCGCAACACACGACGCCGTATTGGCAACAGTCGATCTACACCGCAGCGGTCATTGAGGGTTTGACCCGCGCAATGCCGCGCGCCAAGCGTCCGGAGAACGGCCTGACTTACCTGGCAGGTCTGCTGCATAACTTCGGATATCTGCTGCTGGCACACGTGTTTCCGCCGCATTTCTCGCTGATCTGCCGCCAGATCGAGGTCAACCCTCATCTGCATCACAGCTTTGTCGAGCAGCACCTGTTGGGCATCACCCGTGAGCAGATCGGCGCTTGGCTGATGCGCAGTTGGGACATGCCCGAGGAGCTGTCCACTGCGCTACGCTTCCAGCACGACCCGCATTACGACGGTGAACACGCGGCGTACGCCAATCTGGTGTTCCTGGCGGTCAGCCTGCTGAAAAAACAAGGCATCGGCTCAGGCCCGGTTGAAAGCATTCCGGATGAACTGTTTGAACGTCTGGAGCTGTCCCGCGAAAAGGCCGACGATGTCGTGCACAAGGTGCTGGAAGCAGAAACGCTGCTGCGGGAACTGGCTGCGCAGTTTCACTGATTTGAACCCGCGACCATACGCGGGTTAAAGCACCACTTGTGGGAGCGGACCTGTCCGCGAAGGCAATCTGACGGACGCCAGATATGCGTGGGGCTTGCGGGCCTCTTCGCGGACAGGTCCGCTCCCACAGAATTTATGTGTGGCGCTTACTTCTTCTTTCTCGGCTTCAGGTACTTCATCAAACCCTGAAACCACATCACCAGACCGGTATTGCCCTTCACCAGAATGTCTTTGTCCTGGATCCCCTGCATGAACGCCAGCTGCTTGTTCTGCGCTTGCAGCGTAGCGAAGCCGAACGCGGCATCTTTGAACGCGATGGAAAACGCAGGCTCCAGCACAACGCCGCTGCGACTGCTGATGCGCTGGTCTTTGACGATGAAATGCCGGGCGACCTTGCCGTCGAACGTTTGCAACTGAAACGTCAGGTCTTTGCCTGCCAATTGTTGCTGGAACGCCGGATTGTTGCGACTCGCGCGGGCCATCAGCAAACCCAGCATCCACAATAGAAAACGAAATTTCATGCGCGTGGCTCTCAACGTGACCGGTCTGGATGTCGCGACCGCGTCGCAGTGTAGCGGGCTTGAATCGCGCAGTCGCAGGCAGAACCCGTCGGTCGCAAAGTGGCGATTCAGACCGCTCACTGGTCTCAAATCGCAGGCATAAAAAATGGGCATTCAAAGTTCATTGATATGCCCACTTTCCTTGCTCTGCGCCTCCCGCTAAAGGCGTCGAGCGGTTTACGGGTTGACGCTGTCTTTCAGAAACTTGCCCGGCTTGAATGCCACAGTGTTGCTTGCCTTGATCTTCACCGGCTCACCGGTTTGGGGGTTTTTGCCTGTGCGTGCGCCGCGATGACGCTGCAGGAACGTACCAAAACCAACAAGGGTGACGCTGTCCTTTTTGTGCAAAGCGTTCGTGATTTCTTCAAGGACGGCGTTGAGTACGCGATTGGCTTGTTCTTTGGTGAGATCTGCTTTTTCAGCGATGGCGGCTGCGAGTTCTGGTTTACGCATATGAAGCCTCATTTACAGTTTTTTGTTGTTATGTGCCGAGCTACTCGTCCTGAGCAGCGAGCAGGCTGCCGCAACGGCTCTACGTTGCGGCTGACGGAAATGAGAATGGCATGCTGCCGAGACCTGCGCCAGTACGTGCCCGACGTTTGTGAGAACAAAACCGCGGGTTATCCGACAGAACGACCGGTATTTACGCCAACAACGCCGGCAATGCCTTGTTCAGCGCCAGTTTGTCCATGACCGCAGTGCCAGTCAGCGCATATCCCAGCAGGTTTCCATCAGCATCGTGGCACAGCGCTTTGATGTCCGCGCCCTGCCCTTCAACGCTCCAGACACCTTCGGTGCCCTTGGGCGGCGGCGAGACCACCAATGGGCAAACCGGTGTTTTAACAGTCACTGGCATCGGCCCATATTTGACTGCCGTCGGCGTTCCAGCCAGGGTTTGCGCCAGCGCACGTGCGCAGCTCATCAACGGCATAACGTAGAGCAAATTCAGGCCATCCACTTCGGCGCAATCGCCTAGCGCATAGATATTGGCGTGGGACGTCTGCAGATGACGGTCAACCACGACACCGCGGCCGATTTCCAGACCTGCCGCCGCAGCGAGATCGACTCGCGGCCGCAACCCGATAGCCGACACGACCACATCACAGCGCACCACTTCGCCATCGGACAGATGCGCTTCCAGACCATCGTCGGCGCGCAACAGACGCGTGAGCACCGGCCCTAGGCGAAAACGCGCGCCAAGACCTTCCAATCCCATCTGCACGGCACTTGCAGCCGCCGGATGCAGCAGCGTCGGCATGACTTGCTCGCACGGCGCCACCAGATCGACTTCGTAGCCGCCCGATATCAAATCATTGGCGAACTCGCAGCCAATCAGGCCAACGCCAAGAATCAGCACCCGGCGTTTACCGGCCGCCGCCAGACGAAAGCGCGCGTAGTCTTCCAGGTCATTGATCGGGAAGATCGCATCACTGGCATTACCCTGCACCGGCACCCGGACAGTTTCAGCACCCCAGGCCAGAATCAGATCTCGATACTCCACCGCCTCCTCGCCTATCCACAGACGCTTATGGCCAGGGTCGATACCGCTGATGCGCGTATGCGTGCGCACTTCGGCCTTGAGCTGATCGGCCATTGCGCCGGGTTCTGCCATGCTCAGGCCGTCGGCTTCTTTGTTCTTGCCAAAGCCCGTTGAAAGCATGGGCTTGGAGTACGAACGGCCGTCGTCAGCGGTGATTAGCAACAGCGGCGTTTCGCCATCGAGCTTGCGAAACTCCCGAGCGAGGTTGTAACCCGCAAGGCCGGTGCCAATGATCACAACGGGGGCATTCATTCGTTCGTATCTCCTGTGTATAGCCGGGTAGGTGCGGCGTGAAGGGATCAGCCGATCTCGATCATTTCGAAATCCATTTTGCCAACGCCGCAATCCGGGCACAGCCAGTCTTCGGGGACGTCCTGCCAGAGGGTGCCAGGTGCGATGCCGTCGTCCGGCCAACCATCGGCTTCGTTATAAATCAGGCCACAGACAATGCATTGCCACTTTTTCATCGATCGGTTCTCTCACGGCGTAGTGTGCTCAGGCGGCGCTTCGCGCACCCAGTCTCTTCGCGTAACCGCCTATTTTTTGACTGGGTCAGGGCGTTTTACTGATCGCAACGCTTTGACGCAAGCGCCATCGACGTAAAGGCCTGGGTCCGGTCGTCGGCCCAAACCTTCAATCATGCTAAGCTCGCCGCCTCCATTGCTGCCAATAAATGCCCGCCGTGAACCAGCAAAATCCCGCATCCCCGATCCAGGACTGGCGCCCGCGCGATCAAATGATCGACACACCCCAGCCCGTCATTCTCAAGTGGCTCTTCAACGAAGACTCGCTCACCCGCCGCCTCACCCGTCTCAGCGCAAACGGTTTCAGCGTCACGCCACTGCTTGAGGGCTGGCAGCCATTGCGCCCCGACGAATGTGCCGCGCTCGACCTCGCTGAAGGCAGCGAAGGTTGGGTCCGGGAAGTGTATTTGCGCGGTCATGGCCAAAAATGGGTGTTTGCCCGCAGTGTCGCTGCTCGCGCGGCTCTGGAACAGGATGGCTTGCACATGGATGAACTCGGCACCCGCTCGCTGGGAGAATTGCTGTTCAGCGACAAGGCCTTTGAGCGCGGTCCGATGCAAGTCTGCCGCTACCCTGCTGACTGGTTGCCCGCCGACGACGCGCAAGATGACCTGTGGGCCAGACGCTCGTGTTTCAGTCGGGGGAGCTTGAGCATTCTGGTCGCGGAAGTCTTTTTGCCCACGCTGTGGGACGCCATCGAAGCTGCCGAACCCGTCACTGCGGAGCAACGCTGATGTACGTCTCTTTGCTCAAATCGCTCAATCGTCTGAACCCTCGCGCGTGGGATTTCGTGCAGCTGACCCGCATCGACAAACCCATCGGCATTTATCTGCTGTTGTGGCCAACGCTGTGGGCGCTATGGATTGCCGGTAAGGGTTCGCCGTCGGTGGCGAACGTACTGATTTTCGTCGTCGGCGTATTTCTGATGCGCGCAGCGGGCTGCGTGATCAATGATTTCGCCGACCGCAAAGTCGACGGCCATGTCAAACGGACCGAACAACGCCCGCTGGTGAGCGGCAAAGTCAGCAGTAAAGAAGCGCTGGTGCTGTTTGCGATTCTGGTCGGGTTGAGCTTTTTGCTGGTGCTGCTGACCAATTCCACCACGATCTGGCTGTCGTTCGGCGGTCTGGCACTGGCGGCCTGTTATCCGTTCATGAAGCGCTACACCTATTACCCGCAGGTTGTGCTGGGCGCGGCGTTCTCGTGGGGGATGCCGATGGCGTTCACGGCCGAGACCGGCGATCTGCCTGCCGCCGCGTGGTTGCTGTACATCGCCAATCTGCTGTGGACGGTGGGTTACGACACGTATTACGCGATGACTGATCGCGAAGACGATTTGAAGATCGGCGTGAAATCCACCGCGGTCCTATTCGGCGATGCCGATCGGGTGATCATCCTCACGCTGCAGCTGATGGCCCTTGGCTGTCTGATGCTGGCCGGCGCGCGCTTTGAGCTGGGTTTGTACTTCTTTACAGGATTGATGGTGGCGGCGGGATGTTTCGCCTGGCAGTTCTGGTCGACGCGTGACCGCGAACCTCAGGCCTGCTTCAGGGCGTTCCTGCATAACCATTGGGCAGGGCTGGCGATTTTTGTGGGGATCGTTGTGGATTACGCCCTGCGCTGACCGCATGGCCAGCGCAACGCGTTCGGTGCTTCAAGGTTATGGTTTGGCAACGTGCCAGACATCACCTTTGCCATCGCCGGTTTTGTCGCCAGCCGCTTTATCGTTTTTGAATGTGTAAAGCGCTTTGCCTTTGTAAACCCACTGCGATGCGCCGTCGTCACGCTTGATTACGGTCCAGTCGCCTACAGACTTGTCGGAGCTGGATGCAGTGAACGGTGGCCAGTTCGTCGCGCACTGATCATTGCAAACAGACTTACCAGCCGACGTGTCTTTGTCGAACGTATACAGCGTCATGCTTTTTTGGTCGACCAGAATACCGTCCTGAGTCTTCGCAGGTGCTTCGGCGAATGCCAATCCGGACGACGCCAGGGCGGCGGCAGCGAGCAGCCCCATCAGGGAAGATGAAAATTTGGCCATCAGATAAATCCTCTTTTTTTAGTCGTTGTTGGACAACATTGTTGTAGGACAAGACCTCAAGCTTAGCCCTAGACCGCGCTTTGCTGCTAGCGACTCAACAACCTGTCACACGACTGCAATAATTCCGTTATCTAATGCGCCCCAAGACAGTTAAATGACAAGAGGTTCGAGGCATGGTTGGCAGGAGCATTCTGATCGTTGACGACGAAGCGCCGATTCGCGAAATGATCGCCGTTGCATTGGAAATGGCCGGCTACGACTGTATGGAGGCTGAGAACTCGCAACAGGCTCACGCCATCATCGTCGATCGCAAACCGGACCTGATCCTGCTGGACTGGATGCTGCCCGGCACTTCAGGCATCGAACTGGCGCGCCGCCTCAAGCGCGACGAGCTGACCGGGGACATACCGATCATCATGCTCACCGCCAAAGGCGAAGAGGACAACAAGATCCAGGGTCTTGAAGTCGGCGCCGATGACTACATCACCAAGCCCTTCTCCCCCCGTGAATTGGTCGCTCGCCTCAAAGCCGTGCTGCGCCGCGCCGGCCCAACCGATGGCGAATCCCCCATCGAAGTCGGCGGCCTGCTGCTGGACCCCATCAGTCACCGCGTTACCATTGACGGCAAACCCGCTGAAATGGGCCCGACCGAATACCGCTTGCTGCAATTTTTCATGACGCACCAGGAACGCGCCTACACTCGCGGTCAATTGCTCGATCAGGTTTGGGGCGGCAACGTCTATGTCGAGGAGCGCACTGTCGATGTTCATATTCGTCGCCTGCGCAAAGCCCTCGGCGATGCCTACGAGAATCTGGTACAAACCGTGCGCGGCACCGGCTATCGCTTTTCTACCAAAAGCTGAAAAAACTTTTGGGGCGGTTGCCTGCGGTTCGCTCACGACAAGGACGCGTTTTAATTGAATCACAATTGGCACGGCACGCTGATTCGCCATCTGCTGCTATTGGTCACGGCTGCGCTGCTGGCTGGCCTGATCAGCGGGCATTATGGCTGGTGCCTGGCAATCGGGCTGGCGCTCTATCTGGCCTGGACGTTGAAGCAACTGTTGCGGCTGCACGATTGGCTGCGCCATCACAAAACCGACGAGCCTCCGCCTGACGGCTATGGCTTGTGGGGTGAGGTGTTCGACAGCATTTATCACCTGCAACGCCGAGACATGCGCGTGCGCGGTCGCCTGCAAGCGGTCATTGATCGGGTTCAGGAATCCACCGCGGCTTTGCGCGATGCGGTGATTATGCTCGACAGCGAGGGCAACCTGGAATGGTGGAACCGCGCCGCCGAAACATTGCTAGGCCTCAAGACCCCTCAAGACAGCGGCCAGCCAGTCACCAACCTGGTGCGTCACCCGCGCTTCAAAGAATATTTCGAGCAAAACAATTACGCCGAACCGCTGGAAATCCCGTCTCCAGTGAGTGAGCGCCTGCGCATCCAGCTGCTGATTACCCGTTACGGCAATAACGAACACCTGATGCTGGTGCGCGACGTCACGCGGATTCATCAGTTGGAACAGATGCGCAAGGATTTCGTGGCTAACGTTTCCCACGAGCTGCGCACGCCGCTGACGGTGATCTGCGGCTATCTGGAAACGCTGCTGGACAACGTTGAGGAAGTGAACCCGCGCTGGGTTCGCGCTTTGCAGCAGATGCACCAGCAAGGCGGACGCATGCAGACGCTGCTCAATGACTTGCTGTTGCTGGCCAAGCTGGAAGCCACCGATTACCCGTCTGACAACCAACCAGTGGAAGTCCCGGCGTTACTGCGCAGCATCACCAATGACGCACAGGCGTTGTCCGGCAGCAAGAATCAGCAGATCACCCTGGAAATCGAAGACGAGACCAAGCTCAAAGGCAGCGAGCCAGAATTGCGCAGTGCGTTTTCCAATCTGATTTTCAACGCGGTCAAATACACTCCCGCCGAAGGCAAGATCCGCGTGCGCTGGTGGACCGACGGACGCGGCGCGCATTTGAGCGTGCAGGACTCCGGAATCGGCATCGACAGCAAGCATCTGCCGCGCCTGACCGAACGTTTTTACCGGGTCGATTCCAGCCGTGCATCCAACACCGGGGGGACCGGATTGGGGCTGGCCATCGTCAAACATGTCCTGCTGCGGCATCGCGCGACGCTGGAGATCAACAGCGTGATCGGCAAGGGCAGCGTATTTATCTGCAACTTCCCGCCGATCCAAATGACCAAAGCCTAGCCAAGCTGGCGGATAGCCGCTAAATTGCGCCTCTTGTGCCCGCCATTCCTGGGCGGCACACCCCTTTTTTGATCACACGGAACCCGCAAAACTCCATCATGGACCCTTCCCCTGCTTTAAGCCTCGCCTCCATTTTTGCCGACTTCGGCATGATTCTTTTCGCAATAATTCTGGTTCTGCTCAACGGCTTCTTCGTTGCCGCAGAGTTCGCCATGGTCAAACTGCGCTCGACCCGGGTCGAGTCCATTGCCGAGAAGAACGGCTGGCGCGGCCGCATCCTGCGCACCGTTCACAGTCAGCTCGACGCCTACCTGTCCGCCTGCCAGCTGGGTATTACTCTGGCCTCGCTGGGCTTGGGCTGGGTCGGTGAGCCTGCGTTTGCGCATCTGCTGGCGCCGTTGCTGGAAACATTAGGCGTGCAATCGCCGGAAGTGGTGAAAGGCGTTTCGTTCTTCTCCGCGTTCTTCATGATTTCGTACCTGCACATCGTGGTCGGTGAGCTGGCGCCCAAGTCATGGGCCATTCGCAAACCCGAATTGTTATCCCTGTGGACGGCTGTGCCGCTGTATCTGTTCTATTGGGCGATGTATCCGGCGATCTACCTGCTCAACGCCAGTGCCAACGGCATTCTGCGCATTGCAGGGCAAGGCGAACCCGGTCCACACCACGAGCACCATTACAGCCGTGAAGAACTGAAGCTGATTCTGCACTCAAGCCGTGGCCAAGACCCGAGCGACCAAGGCATGCGCGTACTGGCCTCGGCCGTGGAGATGGGAGAGCTTGAAGTCGTCGACTGGGCCAACTCCCGCGAAGACCTGGTGACGCTGGACTGCAACGCGCCGCTCAAGGAAATCATGGCGCTGTTTCGTCGCCACAAGTTCAGCCGCTACCCGGTGTATGACGCTGACCGCGAAGAGTTCGTCGGTCTGCTGCACATCAAGGATCTGCTGCTGGAACTGGCTGCGCTGGATCACATGCCTGAATCGTTCAACCTGGCCGAGCTGACCCGTCCGCTGGAGCGGGTGTCCAAGCACATGCCGTTGTCGCGTCTGCTGGAGCAGTTCCGTCAGGGCGGCGCGCACTTTGCGCTGGTAGAGGAAGCGGATGGCAAGGTCATCGGCTACCTGACCATGGAAGACGTGCTCGAAGTGCTGGTGGGCGACATTCAGGACGAACACCGCAAGGCTGAGCGCGGCATCCTCGCGTATCAACCGGGCAAGCTGCTGGTGCGTGGCGATACCCCGCTGTTCAAGGTTGAGCGCCTGCTGGGCATCGACTTGGACCACGTGGAGGCCGAGACGCTGGCGGGCCTGATCTACGACAGCCTAAAGCGAGTGCCGGAAGAAGAAGAGGTCATGGAAGTCGAAGGCCTGCGCATCATCATCAAAAAGATGAAAGGCCCGAAGATCGTGCTGGCCAAGGTGTTGAAGCTGGATTAACTACTCTTCGATAGCCCTTGTAGGAGCTGCCGAAGGCTGCGATTGCGGTGTGTCAGGTAGATTGCATCGCAGCCTCGCGTTGCTCGTCAGCTCCTAAACTGGTCTCGCAACAACTCAATTCCCGCCCACCGCAAAGTTCGGCAAGCTCTGAACAGGCTGGGCGAATTCGTAGGGGATCGACTCCAGCGCCAGCCCGACGTTGCGCTGCACCACAAAATGCAGATGCGGGCCGGTGCTGTTGCCGGTGTTGCCTGAGCGGCCCAACGCGCTGCCCACCATCACACGCTGACCTTCCTTGACCACCACCGAGCCCTGCATCAAGTGCAGGTAAACGCCCATGGTGCCGTCATCGTGCAGAACGCGCACAAAGTTGCCTGAGGGGTTTGCACCTCTACCGCTCTGGCCGTTTTCGGTCTTGATCACCGTACCGCTGCGCGCGGCAATGATCGGCGTGCCTTCGGGCATGGCGATATCCAGCGCGTAGCGGCTCTTGGCGCCGAAGTGGCTGTAGGCCCCGTTCGGCCCTTGGCTCAGACGAAACGGTCCACCCACCCACGGCAACGGATAGCGGTAAGCCAATGAATTGGCACTGCGCTGCGGATCGCCAACGATGGAGCGCAAGCTAGGTTTGTAGCTCATGCCCTTGCCGACCTGCTTGGGGCTCAAGGCAATGAGACGCTCGCTGCTGCGGGCCGGGACGGTGCGCCGGATCACCTGATCGGCAACGCCCAGCACGTTTTTCACGCCGGACAGCTTCAGCTCGACCTCCACCGGTGCGTACAAGTCGTTACGCACATAGAGGCTGTCGGTGCCTTTTTCTTTTTTCACATTCAAGCGCACTTGCTGGTCGATGTGCTCAACCATCCGCTCGCGCAATTTCAGCACCGCTGCGCCGGGCACCGCATGATCGGTAAACGACACGACGCCATTGGCATCGGTGTATTTGTAGATGGTGACCGCCCCGGCCGATTGAGCGGTCAGCAGCAAGGCACATACGATCAGCAAGCGCTCGAGCATCGGGAATACATCTGAGTGGTGGCGAATAGAGGCCAGCCTAACAGCGATGTCCATGGATGAGGACTCATGTGTATCAATCGGCAATACACCAAGCGTCAAGGAAATCGCGTCAGGGCCTGATGTGCGGGGATTTGCAATTTCTATGCATCCCACACGTTGTTTCGTCGGACGTAGAACTGCAGGAGCCAACGTGTTGGCGAGGCTTTAATAAGGCGTGTCTCATAAGCCGTATCGCGAACAAGTTCGCTCCTACAGAAGAGCGGTGGTCACGCGGTAGAAAATCAAGCCCCAGGGATAAAGTGCTTCTGCGCCGTGCCGCGAGCAATCAGGCGGGACAGGTAATCCATCTTCTGTGCGTCCTGATCGACGAAGCGGAAAGTCAGCTGCAGCCAGTCGCTGTCGGGTTTTTGCTCGAACGCGACGATGGCGTGCAGGTAACCGTTCAAACGCGCGACCTCGGCGTTGTCGCCCTGCTCCAGGTCCAGGACAGCGGTTTCAAGGATCTGTGGCAGGATCTCGCTGCGACGCACCACCAGCAGCGCCTCCTTGAGGCTCAGCGCTTTGATCACGCACGACTGGGTGCCACTGGACAGACGCAACTGACCCTGTCCGCGACCTGTTGGTTGGGCCGTGACGGGTGCAGGAGCTGCCGGCTGAATCAGCGGCTGAACCGGTGCAGACGCAGACGCCGACACGACCTCCGGACGATTGCCCGTCAGCGCACCCAGCGAATCGTTAGCGAACGCGGAGGTCATGCGAGCAGGTGCGCCCGTCATCAAAGCTTCGAGCTTCCCGACCTTGTGCAGTGCTTTTTTGACTTTGGTCAGCAGCTGCTCGTTGGTGAACGGTTTGCCGATGAAATCCGAGACACCGGCCTGGATCGCCTGTATCACGTTTTCCTTGTCGCCCCGGCTAGTGACCATGATAAACGGCATGTTTTTCAGGCTGTCTTGCTGACGGCACCAGGTCAGCAGCTCAAGGCCGGACATCTCCGGCATTTCCCAATCGCATAGCACCAGGTCGAACGCCTCGCGGCTCAGCAATATCTGAGCCTTGCGGCCGTTGACTGCATCTTCCAGGGCGACGCCGGGAAAGGCGTTGCGCAGCCCTTTTTTTACCAGGTCACGAATGAACGGTGCGTCATCCACCACCAATACACTGACTTTACTCATCGACGCTCCTGATGGCGTGTACCGCAATTGGCGAGCACATCGCTGACTGCTCGCCAACTGCCAAACTGTTTGACGACACCGGGACATGTTGTACGCGGGCGACTTGACGATAGAAAACCGGAAAACGAAAACGCCCGGCTGGTGCCGGGCGTTTTTTTGCAGGCAATCTTATTTATCGTCAGGTGCGTCCGGAACATGAGGAGTTTCGATGACACGACCCTTAACTTCTTCCTGCATGCGCTTGAGGCCCAAGTGGCGAACGTCAGTGCCGCGTACCAGATAGATCACCAATTCGGAGATATTGCGGGCGTGATCGCCTATACGTTCCAGCGAGCGCAGTACCCAGATCACGTTCAACACGCGAGAGATCGAACGCGGATCTTCCATCATGTAGGTGACCAGTTCGCGCAGAGCGGTTTTGTATTCGCGGTCGATAGTCTTGTCGTATTGAGCGACAGACAACGCCAGATCGGCGTCAAAGCGTGCGAACGAGTCAAGTGCATCACGCACCATACTGCGGACCTGATCGCCGATATGGCGGACTTCGACGTAACCGCGCGGCGACTCGCCTTCTTCGCACAACTGAATCGCACGGCGGGCGATTTTGGTCGATTCATCACCGATGCGCTCCAGATCGATCACCGACTTGGAGATGCTGATGATCAAACGCAGGTCGGAGGCGGCAGGCTGACGACGGGCCAGGATGCGTAGGCATTCCTCGTCAATATTGCGCTCCATCTGGTTGATGCGATCGTCGACTTCACGCACGCGTTGCGCCAGACCCGAGTCGGCGTCGATCAATGCGGTGACTGCGTCGTTGACCTGCTTTTCAACCAGGCCGCCCATTTCCAGCAAGTGGCTGCGAACTTCTTCAAGCTCGGCATTGAACTGCTGGGAGATGTGATGTGTGTGGCTGTCTTTGATCATGCTCAATGTCCGTCCGATGAGTTGCGAGACCGCTGCGGTGGTTCAGGGCTGACGAAGCACGTGCTAGCCGTAACGACCGGTTATGTAGTCTTCAGTCTGTTTCCTGGTCGGATTGGTGAACAACGTATCGGTGTCACCGAACTCGACCAGCTTGCCCATGTACATGAAGGCGGTGTAATCCGACACACGCGCCGCCTGCTGCATGTTGTGGGTAACGATCACAATGGTGTATTTGGATTTCAGTTCGTAGATCAGTTCTTCGACTTTGAGGGTCGAAATCGGGTCAAGCGCCGAACACGGCTCATCCAGCAGCAATACTTCAGGCTCAACGGCGATAGTGCGGGCGATCACCAGACGTTGCTGTTGACCGCCGGAAAGGCCCAGCGCGGATTCGTGAAGACGGTCTTTGACCTCATCCCACAACGCCGCGCCGCGTAACGCCCACTCGACCGCTTCGTCGAGCACGCGTTTTTTATTGATCCCCTGAATCCGCAGGCCATAGACCACGTTCTCGTAAATGGTCTTGGGGAACGGGTTGGGCTTCTGGAACACCATGCCGACACGACGGCGCAATTCGGCGACGTCCTCACCCTTGGTGTAGATATCGTGGCCGTCCAGATTGATCGCGCCTTGAACGCGGCAGCCGTCGACCAGGTCGTTCATGCGATTGAACGTGCGCAGCAGTGTCGACTTGCCACAGCCCGACGGCCCGATGAACGCCGTCACGCGTTGCTTGGGGATGTTCATGCTGATGTCGAACAGCGCCTGCTTGTCGTTATAGAACAAGCTCAAGCCCGGCACTTCCAGGGCCACTGACTCGCTCGCCAGATCAAGGCTTTGGCGTTTACGACCCAGCGCCGACATGTTGATGGCGCGTGCAGGAGGATCTTGTTGCATTAGGCTCACTCCGTTCTTAGCTGCAAGCTTGAAGCTGCAAGCCGCAAGTAAAAAAACTGCG
Organism: Pseudomonas rosaeacicularis; assembly: GCF_057128745.1. NCBI lineage: Bacteria > Pseudomonadati > Pseudomonadota > Gammaproteobacteria > Pseudomonadales > Pseudomonadaceae > Pseudomonas > Pseudomonas rosaeacicularis. The sequence continues at coordinate 59,722 of NZ_JBSKHT010000001.1, read as the reverse complement.
GCTGGCTCTGGCCTTCCGCTTGTAGCTTGAAGCTTGAAGCTTGAAGCTTGAAGCTCATCAAATATCCAACGCCCTGTACTTCTCGCGCAAATGGTTGCGCAGCGTCACCGACGACAGGTTGAGCAAGGCGATCACCAGCACCAGCAGCAGCGCCGTGGCGTACACCAGCGGGCGCGCCGCCTCGACGTTCGGGCTTTGAAAGCCGACGTCGTAGATGTGAAAGCCCAAGTGCATGATCTTCTGATCCAGGTGCAAATACGGGTAATTGCCATCCAGCGGCAGCGAGGGCGCCATCTTCACTACGCCCACCAGCATCAGCGGCGCCACTTCGCCAGCGGCCCGCGCCACGGCGAGGATCAAACCGGTCATCATCGCCGGGCTGGCCATGGGTAAAACGATCTTCCATAGCGTCTCGGCCTTGGTCGCACCCAGCGCCAGCGAGCCTTCACGCAGGCTCAGTGGAATACGCGCCAGACCTTCTTCGGTGGCAACGATCACCACCGGCACGGCCAACAGCGCGAGAGTCAGCGAAGCCCAGAGCAAGCCGGGCGTACCAAAGGTAGGAGCTGGCAGCGCTTCTGCGAAGAACAGCCGATCCAGCGAACCGCCGAGCACATAAACGAAAAAGCCCAACCCAAAAACGCCGTAGACAATCGCCGGCACGCCTGCCAGGTTGTTCACAGCGATGCGAATCAAACGGGTGATCGGCCCCTGCCGTGCGTATTCACGCAGGTAGACCGCTGCGAGCACGCCAAACGGCGTAACGATCACCGCCATGATCAGGGTCATCATCACGGTGCCGAAAATCGCCGGAAAGATCCCGCCTTCGGTGTTGGCTTCGCGCGGGTCCTGGCTGAGGAATTCCCACAGCTTCTGGAAATAGAAGCCGAGCTTGGTGAACGTGCCCATCGCGTTCGGCTGATAGGCGTGAACCACTTTGCCGAGACTGATTTCGACTTCTGTGCCGTTAGCATCGCGAGCGGTGAGGCTGTCGCGATTGAAGGCTTCGTGCAGGGCGCCCAGACGCGACTCGATGTCTTTGTAACGGGCGTCGTATTCTGCGCGCTCACTGGCCATGTCGGCCTGGGCTGCAGGAGTCAGTTCGCCATTGAGTTCAAGCTTGCGCGCCTTCAGGCGCAAGCGCTCGATGCCATGGTTAATGGCACCAATGTCGCCCTTTTCCAGACTGGCCAGTTCGTCCGCGAGCTTTTCGACGCGCTGGATACGCTCCTGCAAGGTCGGCCACGCGGCCTCCCCTTCAGCAACGACCTTGCCGCTCTCTTTGACGTTGACCAGATACCCGTAAAAATTGCCCCACTCGCGGCGCTCCAGGGTCATCAGTTCGGCAGGCCTGCGTTGCTCGGTCAGCCACTCGCCCACCACCCAACTGAAATCGCTGGGCCCGATGTCGCGGTTACCGACCTTGATCAGGTCGCGGGTCATGAATTCCGGGCCTTGATCCGGAACCGGCAGGCCTGCGGCTTTCAAGCGCGCGCGCGGCACCAGCTCGGACTGCACCAGTTCGCCCACCAGCACGTGTTTTTCCTGGCTGGGCACATCGTATTGGGCCTGAATCAGGTCGGCCGGCCAGAAATGCCCCAGCCCGCGCACGGCAATGACCAGCAACAGGCCCACGGTCATGATCACCGCGATGGAAACGGCGCCCGCGCTGAGCCAGACGCCGGGGGCGCCGCTTCTAAGCCAGCTCTTGAGGGAGTTCTGTTTCACGAACTTCTACCTTCCTTAGAGAGACGAGTATTTCTTGCGCAGGCGCTGACGGATCAGCTCTGCCAAGGTGTTCATGGCGAAGGTGAACATCAGCAGCACCAACGCGGCGAGGAACAACACTCGATAATGACTGCCTCCCACTTCGGACTCCGGCATCTCCACCGCGACGTTTGCCGCCAGCGTGCGCATGCCTTCGAACATATTCATGTTCATGATCGGCGTATTGCCGGTAGCCATGAGCACGATCATGGTTTCGCCCACTGCACGGCCCATGCCGATCATCAGCGCCGAGAATATCCCCGGGCTGGCAGTCAGAATGACCACGCGGGTCAAGGTCTGCCACGGCGTCGCGCCCAACGCCAGCGAGCCCAGTGTCAGGCCGCGCGGCACGCTGAACACGGCGTCTTCGGCGATGGAATAGATATTGGGAATCACCGCAAAGCCCATAGCGATGCCGACCACCAGGGCGTTACGCTGGTCGTAGGTGATTTTCAGGTCGTTGGTGATCCAGGAGCGCATGTCGCCGCCGAAGAACCAGTTTTCCAGGTGCGAACTCATGCCCAACGAAACCCAGCCCACCAACAGAACCACCGGGACCAAAATCGCACTTTCCCAGCCATCGGGCACGCGCAGGCGAATGGAATCGGGTAGCCGGGTCCACAAGAAGCCCGCCAGCAAGATGCCAATCGGGGTGAAAATCAGCAGGCTGAAAATGCCCGGCAAATGAGCTTCCAGATAAGGCGCCAAAAACAACCCGGCGAAGAAGCCGAGGATCACCGTCGGCATCGCTTCCATCAGCTCTATCACCGGCTTGACCTTGCGGCGCATCCCCGGTGCCATGAAGTAAGCGGTATAGATTGCGGCGGCAATCGCCAGCGGCGCGGCGAGCACCATGGCGTAGAACGCCGCTTTCAGCGTGCCGTAGGTCAACGGGGCAAGGCTGAGCTTGGGCTCGAAATCGGTGTTAGAGGCGGTGGACTGCCAGATGTATTGAGGTGAGTCGTAGTTCTCGTACCAGACCTTGCCCCACAACGCGCTCCAGGAGACTTCCGGATGCGGGTTTTCCAGGTCCAGCGGCAATAGCCTGCCGCCCTGCTCGACCACCACCCGATCCGCGCGCGGGGACATACCGATCACGCCGGGCCCTTCGGACACTTGCTGAACCAGCAGCGTGCGATGGGCCGTGCTGTGAAACACCCCGAGCTTGCCCGAGGCGTCCATCGCGATAAAACCTTTGCGGCGCTGCTCGGCAGTGATCTGGGTAATCGGGGCGCCAGCCATCTGGAAGTCGCGAATGTGCTGCAAGCGCTGCTCGCCGTCGGTATCGCGGGCCATGAACCACTGAGCGATGCCGCCACGGGAGTTACCGATCACCAACGAAATCCCGCCCACCAACTGCGTGCTGGCGGTGATTTCTGCGTTGGCATCTTCGAGAAGTTTGTAGCGACCGTTGAGTGTGCGATCACGCAGGTCGAAGACATCGGCTTGGGCACGGCCATTGATCACGTACAGCCATTGCTGACGGGGATCGACGTAAATGGCTTTCACCGCTGCCGACAGCTGCGGCAGATCGATGCGATTCTGCTCGTGGGTGGTCTCGCCGGTCATCAGGTTCTCTGCCTGAGTCAGGGACAGGACGTGCAATTGGGTGCCGGTCGAGCCCGCGAGAATCAGCGTGGAATCGGTAGCATTGAGGTTGACGTGCTCGATGGCGCGCCCTGCTTCGTCAAGCGTCAGCGGCGCTTCGCCATAGGGATAGGAAATCACGGGCGAGATGGTTTTTTTGTTGTCAGGATAGGTCACGGCATACGCGTGCTTGAAAAGCAGCACCTGCCCTGTGGACAAACCGACGGCCAGCAGTGGCTTGCCGGGCTGATCCTGCCCCACCGAGGTCACGCGGGCACCCGCCGGGATCGGCAACGCCACGCGGTTGAGCTCGGCGCCATCGCTGAGCCTGAAAAATAGCGCTTCGCCTTTGTCCGACACGCGCATGCCGACCTGATTCTGCTCTTCGATGGTGAGGACCATCGGCTTGCCAGCGTCTTGCATCCAGGCGGGGGTTAGCGGTGTTTGCGCGGTCAAGTCGGCGCCTTTGAACAACGGCGCGACGACGTAGGCCAGATAAAAGAAGATGAGGGTGATCGCGGCCAACACAGCAAGACCGCCAACCAGTACATACCAGCGGGTCAGTCGGTCTTTGAGCGCGCGCATTCGGCGCTTGCGTTGCATCGCCGGCGTATTGAAATCAATGCGCGCGGGTGGAGATTTTTCGGTCATCGATGAATTGGCCAAATCATTCATGCGCACACCCTAGCGGCCCTGTATGACAAATACATTACAGCGCGGTGACGCAAAAAAGCCCGCCGCCCTGGGATCGTGGCAGCGGACTGACGCTTGTATGGCGAGCCTCGATCCATAAGGCCTGCTTGTTCTTTTGAGCGGAGCGAACTGTTCGTCCCGCATCAGGGTTATTTAGCTACGACGCCCGCAGCACCTTCTTGTAATCCCAGATCAGCCAAGGCCTTGGAAACCACCTTGGCTGGAAGAGGAATGTAACCGTCTTTCATGACAACTTCCTGACCTTGTCGGGACAAGACAAGGCGAATGAACTCGGCTTCCAGCGGCGCTAGCGGTTTGTTCGGCGCTTTGTTCACGTACACATACAGAAAGCGGGCCAGCGGGTAGGTCCCGTTCAAGGCGTTGGCTTCGTTGTCTTCGACATACTCGCCGCCTTCCTTCTTGGCCAGCGGGACAGTGCGCACGCTGGACGTTTTATAACCAATGCCCGAGTAACCGACGCCGTTCAACGAACTGCTGATCGAGCTCACCACCGAGGCCGAGCCAGGTTGCTCGTTGACGTTGGCCTTGAAGTCGCCTTTGCACAACGCCTCTTCTTTGAAGTAGCCATAGGTGCCGGACACCGAGTTGCGACCAAACAGCTGAATCGACTTGCCCGCCAGGTCGCCGGTCAAGCCGACATCACCCCAGGTTTTTGCATCGGTCTTGGCGCCGCACAGCCGGGTCGCGGAAAAGATCGCGTCCACTTGCTGCAGGGTCAGGCCTTTGATCGGGTTGTCTTTGTGAACGAATACAGCCAACGCATCAACAGCGACCGGGATCGCCGTAGGTTTGTAGCCATGTTTTTGTTCGAAGGCGGACAGTTCACCGTCTTTCATCTTGCGGCTCATGGGCCCGAGCGTTGCAGTGCCTTCGGTCAGGGCCGGGGGCGCTGTCGAGGAGCCTGCGGCCTGAATCTGGATGTTCACGGTTGGGTATTCTTTCTTGTAGGCCTCAGCCCACATGGTCATCAAGTTAGCCAAGGTGTCAGAGCCGACGCTGGAAAGATTGCCCGACACACCGCTGGTTTTGACGTACGGCTTGATCGCTGGATCAACGGCGGCGAACGCGCTGCCCGCTGCTGCACCGGCGGCCACAAAAGTCAGTGCCGTCATCAAACGCTTGAGTGTCATGCCTTGCTCCTGGCGAGGTTAACAAAAGATGGCCGGAATGATGATGGCCTTATGACTACTCTATGAAGGGAATATGACAAAAAGATGAAAGGCCGTTTCCTAACGTCGGATAACGGCCTTCTCTTCGCATCGTTATGGCGGCGCGTTGTGTCTCAGACCGGCTTTCTCACCAGCAAGTACACGCCAATCCCCATGCCCAGCGCACACAGAATCGCCACATACCAAGACGGGCCCATTGGGTTGGCCTTGAGCATGAAGGTCACAACCATCGGGGTCAGGCCGCCGAAGATGGCGTAGGCCAGGTTGTACGAGAACGACAATCCCGAAAAGCGCACTGCTGGCGGGAAGGCTTTGACCATCACAAAGGGGACTGCGCCGATGGTGCCCACGAACAATCCGGTGATGGCGTACAGCGGATACAGCAGATCCGGATGGGCGCCGACCAAATGGTAAAACGCCCAAGAGGTGATCAGCAGGCACAGCGAGCCGATCAGAAATACGATCCCGGCGCCAAAGCGATCTGCCAGCGCACCGGCCGCGATGCAACCCAGACTCAGAAAGACGATCGCCAGACTGTTGGCCTTGAGCGCCACGGCGGGGCTGAATCCGTAAACCGTTTGCAGAATGGTCGGGGTCATCAGGATGACCACTACAACTCCTGCCGACAGCAGCCAGGTCAAGGCCATCGACAACACCACGGCGCCACGATGATCACGCAACACGGCCTTGAGCGGGACTTCCTCGGCCAGTGCCTTGCGCAACTGCAATTCAGCAAAAACCGGGGTTTCGTGCAGCCAGCGACGCAGGTAGACCGACATCAGACCAAACACGCCACCGAGCAGGAATGGAATCCGCCAGGCGTAGTCCGAAACCTCGACCGGGCTATAGACGCTGTTGATAGCAGTGGCGACCAGTGAGCCGAGCAAAATACCGGCGGTCAAACCGGAGGTCAGCGTGCCGCAAGCGTAACCGACGTTACGTGCGGGAACGTGTTCGGAAACGAATACCCACGCCCCTGGCACTTCTCCGCCGATGGCCGCACCCTGGATTACGCGCATCAGCAGCAGCAACAACGGCGCCCAGATGCCAATCTGCGCATAGGTTGGCAGCAGGCCCATGATCAAGGTCGGGACCGCCATCAGGAAAATGCTCAGGGTGAACATCTTCTTGCGGCCCAGCAGATCGCCAAAGTGCGCCATGACAATGCCGCCCAGCGGACGAGCCAGATAACCGGCGGCAAAAATGCCAAACGTCTGCATTAATCGCAGCCATTCCGGCATGTCCGCCGGGAAGAACAGCTTGCCCACCACGGCGGCGAAGAACACGAAAATGATGAAATCGTAGAACTCCAGCGCGCCACCCAAGGCAGACAGCGACAGAGTTTTGTAATCGTTACGGGTCAGTGGGCGCGACGGTTGCGCAGCACTTGAAGACACAGAGGACATGAAAATCGCTTCTCTTTTGAGGCTCAATTGGGGCGAACGATCAATAGCAACGAAGGCCGAGGGTGTCGGCGACCCACGCGATTTATCGACTCGACTTGTGCAATCGGGCATCAAAATTGCGTGCCAGAGATGGCGTGGTAGGCCAAATCGGTCCGGCACGATAGCAAATTGTTTCTAAATGCACATTGATAGAAACATCTGACGGTCAAAATGCGAACCGGGCGGTCGAAGCTTCAGCCGTCGCCCGATATACTGCCGGCCGCGACTCAGCCCCGGTCAGCGCAGGGAATTTGTGCGAAAGCATTTAACCAAGTCGATTTCGCAGAGTTTCCCTTTTTAAATGGTATCCACGGCTTTGAGAGTCGTGGTTAGAGGCACAGGCATGATCGAGCTCGAACAAGAAGATCCAATTCCGCAGGGCGATCTCGCTTTGCAAATCACCGCACTCCCGCGCGAGACCAACGGTTTCGGCGATATTTTCGGCGGCTGGCTGGTGGCGCAGATGGATTTGGCTGGCACAGCAATGGCCAGCAAAGTCGCCGCCGGACGTGTAGCAACGGTCGCGATTGACCGCATGGCATTCCTGGTGCCGGTCGCGGTGGGCGCGCAGCTGTCCTTTTATACGCAGACGCTGGAAATCGGCCGCAGCTCGATTCAGATGATGGTCGAGGTGTGGAGCGATGATCCACTGTCCAGTGAATGGCGCAAAGTGACCGAGGCGGTATTCGTCTTCGTCGCCATCGATGGCAGTGGCCGCACCCGCTCGGTACCCGCTCGCCGCTGACGCTGGCGACGTCTGGCTTCGTCGCGCTTGGCATTGCGCAGTAAACTGATCAAGCTTGGCTGAGTCTGATTCAGTCACTGTCCTTTGAGTGAGTACCTTATGCCAACGCCGCAAACGCCCACGACGCAAGTCGAATCCATCGTGCTCGACGAGCTCAACTGCTGGCGCATTCGCCACGGCCATGCCGAATTGGTGATCGCTCAGCAGGGGGCCCATATCGTCAGCTATCAGCTCGACGGGCAGCAGCCACTGATCTGGTCCAATCCCGGCGCCGTTTTCAAGAAGGGCAAAGCAATTCGTGGCGGCATGCCGATCTGCTGGCCGTGGTTCGGTAATTTCCAGCGCAATCCACAATCTGTCCAGACAATGCGCCAAAGCGCCGAGCCGGCCAACGCCCACGGCGAAGTACGCGCTATCGACTGGGAATTGATGGGCATGGGCGAAGACGGCGACGCGCTGATCATCGAGTTCATCCAGCCGCAGGCAGAGGGGCAATTGCCGGACTGGCCACACAAGGTCGGCTTGAAGCTGCACATTCGCCTGGATGATGCCCTGAACGTCAGCCTAGTGAGCTTCAACGCCGGGACTGAGCCCGTCACCCTGAGTCAAGCGTTGCACAGCTACTTTGCGGTCAGCGACGTGCATCAGGTCAGCGTCGAAGGGCTCGATGGCGTGAAATACCTGAACACGCTGGTGAGCTGGGACGAAGAGAATGTGCAGTCAGGCGATCTGACCTTCAGCGCCGAGACCGACCGCATCTATCAGGACACGCCTGAACTGCTGTCCATTGTCGACCCCGCCTGGAACCGCAAGATCCACATCCAGACCCTCGGCTCCAACTCTGCCGTGCTATGGAACCCGTGGATCGAGAAGACCAAGACTTTTTCGGACATGCAGCCCGATGGCTGGCAGGGCATGGTCTGTGTCGAGACGGCCAACGTCATGAGCGATGTCGTGACGATTGCGCCTGATGAGATGCATGTGATGAGTGTGAGTGTTTGGGCAGCGCCGCTATCTGAGGCCTAATTTCACACCCTTGTTGGAGCGAGGCTTGGCCGCGAAGCTTTGTACAGCGACTCTTGCGGAATTCCTCATTAAACGCTTCGCGGGTAAGCCTCGCTCCAACAGGTTACACGTCGCCTACAAATCCGCTTCTGTCACCACCCGCACCTTCGACGCATCCAGCGCGTAGGCCGCATCGGCCAGGTGGTTGTTGACCGTCTCGATTTTCAGCGCGCCGATCACCCACAGCGGCGTATAGATGTCTTCGATTTTCAAACCCTTCGGATACCGCACCAGCACCAGTTGATTGGGTGGCGGTGGCGGCACATGAATGCAGGCGCCTGGATATGGAACGAGGAAGAACAGCGTGCTTCGGCCCTTGGCGTCAGTTTCCAATGGCACCGGGTAGCCGCCCAGACGGATATTTTTGCCGTTCATGGCGGGCACGGTTTTGGTGGAATACATGACAGCGGGCAAGCCCTTGCTTTGTTTCAAGCCGCCCTTGCTGTCGAACGCCCCCTGAGCTTCCGGAGAGTTATGGTCGATGTCGGGCATGGCTTCGAGAGCGTTCTGATCCGACTTGGGCATCAGCGCCAGCCAGTCGGTTTCGGGGATATCAGCTGCGTGTGCAAGCCCGGAGACCAGCAACAGTGAAGCGAGGAGAAGATGACGCATTGAAGGCTCGGCGCAAGTAAGTGATTGGCCGGCATTCTAGCCCTCCGCGCCGCATTAGCGCAGAGGGCCGGTCACACAATTACTTTTTGCTGATCAAGCCGTAGAGCACCAGCAAGACGATCGCACCAACTAACGCACCGAGGAAACCAGCACCCTCGCCTGCTTGATAGATACCCAGCGCCTGACCACCGTAGGTGGCTGCCAGAGAACCGGCGATGCCGAGCACAATGGTCATGATCCAGCCCATGCTGTCGTCGCCCGGCTTCAGGAAACGCGCCAGCAAGCCAACGATCAAGCCGATGAAGATGGTTCCAATGATTCCCATGCGATGCCCCTCTGTATGAATAGATACGCCAAAGCCTAGACCGGCATTGGCATCACGCTATGAGAGATGTGAGGGTGTGGAATGGTTCAATTACAAAACTCCCTCCCACAACGTCCCAGGCCAGACGGTGACCCAGTCAGTCAACCCTTGATCAACGCCTCAACCAGCTTCACCTGACGATCCAGCTTAGCGCGGTCGTGGCTGCGCACTGTGGCGTGACCGACTTTGCGACCGACTTTGAACGCTTTGCCGTAGTGATGCAGATGGCAGTCGTCGATGGCGACAACCTTTTCCACCGCCGGCACTTCACCGATGAAGTTGAGCATCGCGCTCTCGCCGACCTTGGCCGTCGAGCCCAAAGGCAATCCGGCCACCGCCCGCAGGTGGTTTTCGAACTGGCTGCACTCTGCACCTTCAGTGGTCCAGTGCCCGGAATTGTGGACGCGCGGGGCGATCTCGTTGGCTTTCAGACCGCCGTCCACTTCGAAGAACTCGAACGCCATCACGCCAACGTAATCCAGCTGCTTAAGTACGCGACCTGAGTAATCCTCGGCCAAGGCCTGCAGCGGGTGATGGGTGCTGGCAATGGAAATGCGCAGGATGCCGTTGTCGTGGGTGTTGTGCACCAATGGGTAGAAACGGGTTTCGCCATCACGGGCACGCACGGCAATCAACGAGACTTCACCGGTGAACGGCACGAAACCTTCGAGCAGACACGGCACGCTGCCCAGTTCGGCGAAGGTGCCGACCACATCCTGAGCAGTGCGCAACACTTTCTGGCCCTTGCCGTCGTAACCCAGGGTGCGGGTTTTCAGTACCGCTGGCAGGCCGATGCGGGCAACGGCGGCGTCGAGGTCTGCCTGGGACTGGATGTCGGCGAACTCAGGCGTCGGAATGCCCAGATCCTTGAACATGCTCTTTTCGAACCAGCGATCCCGGGCGATGCGCAGGGCTTCGGCGCTCGGATAGACCGGCACGAACTGCGACAGGAAGGCCACGGTCTCGGCTGGCACGCTTTCAAATTCGAAGGTCACCAGATCTACTTCATCAGCCAGCTGGCGCAAGTGGTCCTGGTCGCCGTAATCGGCACGCAAATGCTCACCCAATGCTGCTGCGCAGGCATCCGGCGCAGGGTCGAGAAAGGCGAAGTTCATCCCCAGCGGCGTACCCGCCAGAGCCAACATGCGACCCAATTGGCCGCCACCGATTACACCGATCTTCATGAAAACCTCAGGCCTGGCGCGGGTCTGGATTGTCCAGAACGCTGTCTGTCTGTTCAGCGCGGAATTTCTTCAGCACCGTATGATATTGCGGGTGCTTGGCGCCCAGAATACTGGCCGACAGCAGGGCTGCGTTGATCGCGCCTGCTTTGCCGATGGCTAGGGTCGCCACGGGAATACCCGCGGGCATTTGCACGATCGACAGCAGGGAATCGACGCCGGACAGCATCGATGACTGGACCGGAACGCCCAGCACCGGAAGGTGAGTCTTCGCGGCGCACATGCCTGGCAAGTGGGCGGCGCCACCTGCGCCAGCGATGATCACCTCGATGCCACGGCCTTCGGCCTCTTCGGCGTACTGGAACAGCAAGTCCGGGGTGCGGTGAGCCGACACCACTTTGACTTCGTACGGAATGCCGAGCTTTTCCAGCATGTCGGCGGTGTGGCTAAGGGTGGACCAATCGGACTTGGAGCCCATGATCACGCCAACCAGTGCGCTCATCGTCGTGCCTCTTCATCGAGCGCCCGCAGGCGCGTCTAAAAACAACAAGCCACGCGGGAGAACCGGCGTGGCTTGTCGTACGAATAATGACCGGTGCAACCGGCCAAAGGCCGCGCAGTATAGCGCAAAGCGATGCGTTTAAAGCACCCCCGACGACCTTCTGTCAGGAGGCTTTTTCGGCCTCGATTTGCGCCGCGCTTTCAAGCTTGCGCCACAGCAATCGCACGTTCGCTTTACGCACCAGTGCGCAGCGGTAAAGACGAATCTCCAGTGGCACATGCCACTGCGTACCGCCGCAGATCACCAACTCGCCACGAGCAAGCTCCGAAGTGATGCTCAACCTGGGAACCCAAGCTATGCCGAGGCCCTGGAGCGCCATGCCCTTAAGGCTGTCAGCCATCGCGGTTTCATAAACGGTGGTGAAACGAACGCTGCGTTGACGCAACAACAGATTCACCGAGCGCCCCAAAAATGCCCCCGCGCTATAGGCCAGCAACGGCACGCTGTTTTCGCCTTCCAGATCGAATAGCGGGTTGCCGTCCGCGTCCGCGGAGCACACCGGCAGCATTTCGGTCATGCCAAGGTGCAGCGAGGGGAATATCTCGGCGTCCATTTGCAGGGCCGCGTCCGGGTCGTAAAAAGCGAGCATCAGATCACACCCGCCTTCGCGTAGCGCATGGACCGCGTCACCCACGTTGGTGGCGACGAGACGCGTAGCGATGTTCAGCCCCTCGTCGTTGCGCAGTTGGGCGATCCAGCGTGGAAAGAAGCTCAGCGCCAGGGAGTGCGCTGCGGCGATCTGCATGACCTCGCCCTGCCCGCCCTCCAGGTGATGCAGATGGCGCAAGACTTCACCGAGTTGCTCAACCACGGTTCGCGCAGTCACTAAAAACAGCTGGCCTGCCGCCGTCAGCTCGATAGGCGTGCGCGATCGATTGACCAGCGTCAGCCCCAAGGCGGCTTCGAGGCTGCGAATGCGCCGGCTGAATGCAGGCTGGGTGACGAATCGGCGCTCAGCCGCCTGGGAGAAACTGCGCGTGGCGGCCAGCGCACTGAAGTCCTCCAGCCATTTGCTCTCTAAATTCATCGTGTCCTCCTGCGGACGTCGCAATACCTGTAGGAGCCAACTTGTTGGCGATTCAAATGAACGCAGCGGGTCGGGCGCACCGTCTCGCGAATAAATTCGCTCCTACAGAAGCCGACGGCTCACGCAACATCATTCATACGCTCGTCACATTCGGAACGTCACATCAACATTATGCCGTTTAGGCATAGGCCAGCGCTTAACAGCATTGGTCCCATTTTGCCCTCAGGCCTAGTATTCAAGGCGTTCCGGCTTAGTCCGTGCCCTTCTTGAGACTTTCTCTATCATGTCCTGCGCTGCATCATTTCGCACCGAAAAAGACTTGCTTGGCATTCTCGACGTACCCGCTGAGGCCTATTACGGCATCCAGACGCTACGGGCGGTGAACAATTTTCACCTCTCCGGCGTCCCGATCTCTCACTACCCCAAGCTGGTTGTGGCACTGGCCATGGTCAAGCAGGCAGCCGCCGACGCCAACCATGAGCTCGGGCACCTGAACGCCGCCAAACACGCGGCCATCAGTGAAGCGTGCTCACGGCTGGTTCGCGGCGACTTCCACGATCAATTCGTGGTGGACATGATTCAAGGCGGCGCAGGCACTTCGACCAACATGAACGCCAACGAAGTGATCGCCAACATTGCGCTTGAAGCCATGGGCCATGAGAAGGGCGAATACAAATACCTGCACCCCAACAACGACGTGAACATGGCGCAGTCCACCAACGACGCCTACCCGACCGCGATTCGTCTGGGTCTGCTGCTGGGTCATGACGCTCTGCTCGCCAGCCTCGACAGCCTGATCCAGGCGTTTGCCGCCAAAGGTCAGGAATTCAGCCACGTCCTGAAGATGGGCCGCACCCAGCTGCAAGACGCGGTGCCGATGACCTTGGGCCAGGAATTTCGCGCCTTCGCCACCACACTGACCGAAGACCTTAATCGCTTGCGCACCATGGCGCCGGAGCTGCTGACCGAAGTCAACTTGGGCGGTACCGCCATTGGCACCGGCATCAACGCCGATCCGGGCTATCAGCATCTGGCCGTTCAGCGTCTGGCCGCCATCAGCGGTCAACCGTTGGTGCCCGCTGCCGATCTGATCGAAGCCACTTCCGACATGGGCGCGTTCGTGCTGTTCTCCGGCATGCTCAAGCGCACCGCCGTCAAACTGTCGAAGATCTGCAACGACCTGCGCCTGCTGTCCAGCGGCCCGCGCACCGGTATCAATGAAATCAACCTGCCAGCGCGTCAGCCGGGCAGTTCGATCATGCCGGGCAAAGTCAATCCGGTGATCCCGGAAGCCGTGAACATGTGCGCTTTCGAAATCATGGGCAATGATCTGGCGCTGACTATCGCAGCCGAAGGCGGTCAGTTGCAGCTCAACGTGATGGAGCCGCTGATCGCCTACAAGATCTTCGACTCGATCCGCCTGCTGCAGCGCGCCATGGACATGCTGCGCGAGCACTGCATCGTCGGCATCACGGCCAACGAAGCGCGCTGCCGTGAACTAGTCGAGCACTCGATCGGCCTAGTCACTGCACTGAATCCTTACATCGGTTACGAAAACGCCACCCGCATCGCCCGAATTGCCTTGGAAACCGGGCGCGGGGTGCTGGAACTGGTGCGCGAAGAAGGCTTGCTCGACGACGTTATGCTCGCCGACATCCTGCGTCCGGAAAACATGATTGCTCCGCGACTGGTGCCACTCAAGGCTTGATCGCGATACCGCTGCAAACGATCACCAGGTTGAGGGTCTAGACACCCCTCGTCCTTTTGAGGGCCGCAAGCCTCGTGCTTGAGGCCCTTTTTTTTGCCCGGATATCTGGGAAAGACCCATAGCCCGCGTGCGTTCTGTAGGAGCCAACTTGTTAGCGAGCAGCTGTTTTCGCTTCTCAATTGGGCCGGCTCGCGAACAAGTTCTCCTACAGAAAAGTCCGCAGCTATCCGCAGGTCAAGAAATCCGCTTACAGACGCCAACGCCACGCACCGGTATAGTGCGGGCCCTCAAAAACAGCGAGGAATATTCAATGCTTGAAGTCATCAACGACTTCCTCTCGGGAAAGGTACTGATCGTGCTCATCGTCGGGCTCGGTGGGTATTTCACGATCCGCTCGCGTTTCGTTCAATTGCGCCACTTCTTTCACATGTTCGCCGTGTTCCGCGACAGCCTTCGCAGCAGCTCGGGCCAATTGAGCTCGTTTCAGGCGCTGATGTTGAGCCTGGCCGGTCGTGTGGGCGCAGGCAATATCGCCGGTGTCGGCATTGCCGTGACGCTGGGCGGCCCAGGCGCGGTGTTCTGGATGTGGGTCACTGCCCTGGTCGGCATGGCCAGTAGCTTTTTCGAATGCTCCCTCGGCCAGCTGTATAAGCGCTGCGATTCCGATGGCCAATACCGCGGCGGCCCTTCGTACTACATTCAGCACGGTCTCGGTAAGCGCTGGCTGGGCATGGTGATGGCGGTATTGCTGCTGGTGACCTTTGGTTTTGCCTTCAACGGCCTGCAATCCCACGCCGTCACCCACTCGCTCAACGATGCCTTCGGCGTGTCCCCAACCTACGCCGGTATTGCGCTGGCCGCGTTGCTCGGGCTGGTGTTCATCGGCGGGATCAAGCGCATCGCTGCTGTCGCCGACCTGTTGGTACCAGTGAAGACGCTGGTCTATATCGCTGTGACGATCTATGTGATTGCCGTGCAGTTCGAGCATGTCCCGGAAATGCTGCTGACTATCGTCCGAAGCGCCTTTGGCCTGGACCCGGTATTCGGCGGGCTGATCGGCAGCGCCATTGTCATGGGCGTAAAGCGCGGCGTGTTCGCCAACGAAGCAGGCCTGGGCAGTGCGCCCAACGTCGCGGCAGTGGCGCAAGTCGAACACCCTATCGCTCAAGGGGTGGTGCAAGCGTTCAGCGTCTTCCTCGACACCTTCGTCATCTGCACCTGCACGGCGCTCCTGATTTTGCTCTCCGGTTTTTATACGCCGGGTTTTGAAGGGGATGGTATCGCCCTCACCCAAAACTCACTGGCGGCGGTAGTGGGTGACTGGGGCAAACTGTTCATCAGCGTGGCCTTGTCGTTGTTCGTTTTCACCTCGATTCTCTACAACTATTACCTGGGCGAAAACAGCTTGCGCTTCCTGATTGGCGAGAACCGTAAGGCGTTGATCAGCTACCGCGCATTCGTGTTGGCGCTCATCCTGTGGGGTGCGGTTGAGGACCTGGGAACCGTGTTCGCGTTTGCCGATATCACTATGACGCTGCTGGCGTTCGTCAATCTGATCGCGCTGGCCATGCTGTTCAAAATCGGCTTGCGTATCCTCGGTGACTACGACGACCAGCGTAAGGCAGGGATTAAGACCCCAGTGTTCGATTCGAGCAAATTCCCGGATCTGGACCTGGACTTGCAGGCATGGCCCAAGCCCGGCGCCGCGCAGGTTTCTGCCAACGAAGCGACAGCGACAGGCAAACCGGTCGTGGAAGCACGTTAACTAATCAGGGGAAAAACATGAGTCGCGAACAGCTCGCTGCGGCAAAGCAGGTGAAGGTGCTGTACACAGGCGGCACCATCGGCATGCAGGCCAGTGAAAACGGGCTTGCTCCGGCTTCAGGCTTTGAGGCACGGATGGCTGAGCAACTCGCTGCCCTGCCCGACCTGACCGTGCCGCAGTGGTCGTTTCGCGAGATGTCGCCACTGATCGACAGCGCCAACATGACGCCCGAGTATTGGCAGCGATTGCGCGAAGCCGTGGTCGATGCCGTGGACACCGATGGCTGCGATGCCGTGCTGATCCTGCACGGCACCGACACGTTGGCCTACAGCGCCGCCGCCATGAGTTTTCAACTGTTGGGATTGAATGCGCCTGTGGTGTTTACCGGCTCGATGCTACCAGCCGGCGTGCCGGACAGCGATGCGTGGGAAAACGTCAATGGCGCACTGACAGCGCTGGGAGAAGGTCTGGCGTCAGGCGTGCATCTGTTTTTCCATGGCGAGCTGTTGGCGCCCACGCGTTGCGCGAAGATTCGCAGTTTTGGGCGAAGTCCCTTTGCCGCATTGAATCGCTCGCGGGGTGGTGAAGCTGCGTCGCATCTGCCAGCGGCGCTGGATTACCGCCGGCCGAAAAGCCTGTCCAACATTGCTGTCCTGCCACTGTTCCCCGGCATCGGCGCTGCACAGATCGATGCGTTGATCGACAGCGGCGTCCAGGGTTTGGTGCTGGAATGCTTCGGCAGCGGCACAGGTCCCAGCGACAACCCGGGCTTCCTTTCGAGCCTGAAACGCGCCCATCAGCAAGGGATTTGCGTGGTCGCCATCACCCAGTGCCATGAAGGTGGCGTTGAACTTGACGTCTACGAAGCCGGCAGCCGTTTGCGCGAAGCAGGCGTTTTGTCCGGCGGCGGCATGACCCGCGAAGCAGCGTTCGGCAAGCTCCACGCCCTAATTGGCGCAGGGCTTTCACAGGACGAAGTGCGTCGGCTCGTGGAGCTGGATATGTGTGGGGAGTTGCGCTGAGGCGTGACTGCAGAATCAGATGATCGCTTGCAGACCCTTCGTTGCGATCACATTTAAAAGCTTCAGCGCGGGGCCTGCCGGTCTGCTGTCCCCCTGCTCCCATTTACGGATCGTGGAAACGGTCGTGTTCAGATGCAGCGCGAACACAGGCTGACTAAAATTCAGGGCCAGTCTCAAATCCTTTATGTCCATGGCGCTCAATTCCTTGACCGGTGTAGGGCAAACAGCCTCGAATTCGCGCATGGTGACTTTGCCAACTGCACCGATCTGGTGAAGCTCGGCGATGTCCGCCCGTAAGGACTCGATAATTTTGCTAGTCACAAACTACTTCCTCCAACGTACCGGCTTGCAGGGCCAGGTTTAGGTCATCACTCGACAAGCTCAGGAAAACTTTGCCCGCATAGCGCAGTGCTTTTTTCTCTTGCGCCGTGACATTAGCCCAAGCGCTTTTTGCAAATCCAAACAGGAACACATAGCGGCTTCCTAACTTTGCGGAGAGTAACGTGCGATAGCCGCCGCTTTTGCCTCCGCCCGCACGAGCCACTCTTTTCTTGTACAGGCAGCCGCCAAGATCGGCATCGATCAGACCACGCTCCATTTCCTTGATAGCCTCACACAAAACGCTGTCTGAAAACGCCTCACCAGCCTGCCACCTCGCAAAATCCCTTCGCTTCAAAACTCCCATCCTTTAACTCCAGTGATATATACCCGTTACGGGTATGTTTTGTCGATATTTCAAGAGGCAGCCTCCGGCTTGAAAGTTAGCCAACAAACCGCATCCGTTGCAGTTTCAAGCGTTAACAATTGCTACGGCCAAGTCTGATGCAGAGCCCGGCACAACACTTGCTGCCACACCGATCAACGAAAACGATCGGACGCAGACCATGCTCCACTCCCACCTCACCACTCTCAACGCTGTTTCGTTGGTCCTCAGTACGTTTGCGGCAGAGGGTTTGAGCAGCGAGCCGTTGCTGGCTGGGAGCGGGATCACTGAGGCGGACCTGAGCCGACCTGATATCCGCATCACCACCTATCAAGAAATGCAGGTCTGCGCCAATGCCGTGGCGCTGCGCAAGGAAATCGGCTTGCAGCTGGGACGGCGCATGCATGTGTCGTCGTACGGGATTCTTGGTTACGCGTTGCTCACCGCTGCCACTTTCGGTGACGCGTTGAGGCTGGCGCTGGAATACCCGGCGCTGCTCGGTACGCTGTTCGAACTGACATTGATTGAGGACGGCGAGCGCCTCTGGTTCAGCGCCAGCGACTACCGTGACGATGAGGGTTTGCAGGTGTTCAACGCTGAGTTGTGCATCGGCTCGCTAAAGGTCATTTGCGATGATTTGCTCGGTAAGCCGCTGCCATTGCTGGCCGTGCGGTTTGCCCATGGAGCCCCCGATTACCAGTCCAGTTATCAGGCCAGTTTTGCGTGCCCGCTGGTCTTCAATCACGCTGCCGACAACGCGTTCGCCTTCGACCGCAGTTGGCTTGACCAGCCGCTGCCGCTGGCCGATCCAATCACCCACCGTGACATGCGCGAACGCTGCCGACGTCAGAACATCGAGTTCACTGGTCGTCAGGCATGGCTGGGACGCATCCGCCATTTGCTGGCCGCACAGCTGGATCAAACCCCAAGCCTGGGGGCGATTGCTCAAAAAATGAACTGCTCGGAGCGCAGTCTCCGCCGACACCTGCAGGCGACTGGCAGCAGCTATCAACAACTGCTGGACGAGCTACGCTTCGAACGCGCCAAGCAATTGCTGCATGAGGATCGCCTGCCAATTCATCGCATTGCTGAGGCACTGGGCTTCAGCGAAACCGCGAGCTTTCGTCACGCATTCATTCGCTGGAGCGGTATAGCGCCCAGTCAGTTTCGCGGCTAACTCACTGCACTTACCAATTGCCTCTAAACGGGGCATTGCGCGCTATTAAGGGGCGATATACGGCCAATATTGTTGGCCGAATAAGTCCCCATTTGGCCGCTTGCGCCGTTCCCGTGTACCGCCTTTCACGCCAAGAATGGAGCACCAGCCAGGCAAGCGGAGAACAAGAAAATGCTGACGATTTATTCAGACGACCATCACTTGCACCACGGCCGCTGCGAGTTGATCGACGGCCAACTCATGCCGTGCTTTGAGATGCCGTCGCGTGCCGACCATGTCCTGCAACGGGTGAAGGACCGGCAACTGGGCGTGATCGAAGCCCCTCAGGACTTTGGGCTCGCGCCCATCCAGAAAATCCATACAGCCGCTTATCTCGACTTTTTCAAAGGCGCCTGGGACCGATGGGCCGAGACAGAAACCGAGGGTGATCTGCTGCCCTTCACCTGGCCTGCGCGCACGTTGCGTCATGTCCTGCCGAAAAGTCTGCACGGCCAGCTCGGTTACTACAGCTTCGACGGCGGCGCACCGATTACAGCGGGTACTTGGCAAGCGGCCTACAGCGCAGCACAAGTGGCGCTGACCGCGCAGGCAGCGATTCAAAACGGCGCCCGCAGCGCCTTTGCCCTTTGCCGTCCACCCGGCCATCACGCCGCTAGCGATTTGATGGGGGGTTATTGCTACCTCAACAACGCCGCCATTGCCGCTCAGGCATTCATCGATCAGGGCCAGAAAAAGGTCGCGATCCTCGACGTCGATTACCACCACGGCAATGGCACGCAGTCGATTTTCTATGAGCGCAGTGACGTGTTGTTCGCTTCGATTCATGGCGATCCTGAGGCCGAGTTTCCGTTTTTCCTCGGGTACGCCGATGAGCTGGGCGAAGACGCGGGGGAAGGTTTTAATTTCAACTATCCGCTCGCGGCCGGCATTGGCTGGGATCAGTGGTGCGCTGCGCTGGAGCAGGCGTGCGCAGAGGTCGAGCGTTATGACGCGGATGTGATCGTGGTGTCGCTGGGCGTCGATACGTTCAAGGACGACCCGATTTCGCAGTTCAAGCTCGACAGTCCTGATTACCTGCGCATGGGCCAGCGCATTGCCCGGTTGGGTAAACCGACGCTGTTTGTGATGGAAGGCGGCTATGCCGTCGAGGAAATCGGCGTCAATGCCGTGAACGTGCTGGAAGGTTTTGAAAACGCCTGACCCCTCCGAATCCGAGAAGAGAGAACACGATGAACCGACTCAAGCGTCTCATTGCTCCAGCACTCTGCGCGGCGTTGTCCGCTGGCGCCGCTCAGGCCGACGAGGCCCGAACCCTGCGCGTCTACAACTGGTTCGACTACATCACGCCCAAGACGCTTGAAGACTTCAAAAAGGAGACCAAGGTCAATCTGATCTACGACATCTTCGACACCAACGAAGCGCTTGAGGCCAAGCTGCTGACCGGCAATTCCGGCTACGACGTGGTGGTGCCCTCCAACGTTTTCCTCGCCAAACAGATCGAAGCCGGCGTGTTTCAACCGCTGGACAAGAGCAAGCTGCCGAACTACTCGCACCTTGATCCCAAGCTGATGAAGTTGCTGGAGGCCAACGATCCCGGCAACAAGTACGCCGTGCCTTATATGTACGGCACTATTTTGATCGGTTACAACCCGGCCAAGGTCAAGGCAGCGCTGGGTGACAACGCTCCTGTAGACAGTTGGGATCTGATTTTCAAGGAAGAGAACATCAGCAAGCTCAAGCAGTGTGGCGTAACGCTGCTGGATTCGCCTTCGGAGATTCTGCCGTTGGCCTTACAGCACTTAGGGCTGGATCCGAACAGTAAAAACCCAGCGGACTATACGAAGGCCGAAGCGCTGCTGATGAAGATTCGTCCGTACATCACCTATTTCCACTCATCCAAGTACATGGCTGACATCGCCAATGGCGATATTTGTGTGGCGGTTGGGTATTCGGGCAGCTTCTCGCAGGCCGCGAACCGCGCCAAGGAAGCCAAGAACGGCGTGGTAGTGGATATGCGTTTGCCCAAGGAAGGCGCGCCGATCTGGTTCGATATGCTGGCGATTCCGAAGGGTGCCAAGGATTCCGAGGACGCTCACACGTTCATCAATTACCTGCTGCAGCCCAAAGTCATCGCCCCGATCAGTGATTTTGTGGGTTATCCGAACCCGAACAAGGACGCCACGGAGTTGGTTGATCCAGCAATCCGCAATAACCCCAACCTGTACCCGACCGAAGAAGCCATGAAGACCCTCTACACCCTGACGCCGCTGCCGCGGGATGCAGAACGGGCGCGGACTCGGGTGTGGACAAAAATCAAATCGGGGACTTAGGCGCAATCTGTAGGAGCGCGCTTGCCCGCTATATTAGGGTGCCAGACAACATGGATGTGTCTGTTGTGACGCAATCGCGAGCAAGCTCGCTCCCACGATTGATCTCTGTGCCCACAGGTCTTGAGCCATAAGCAAAAACCTGTGGGAGGGAGCTTGCTCGCAATGGGCTTCAATCGGCCCACCTCAGACCCTGCTTATGCCGCCCCAACCAGATCGCGCTCGTCCCGCTCCTGCGTCGCATCGCGCAACATCGAATTCAGGTTCCCAGCGATGTTCTCGCACAGCGCCTTCATCTGAATCTCATGCTCGGACGCTTTGAACGGGCTCTGCAAATCGGTGCCGATCTTCTCGATCGCCAGCAACATGAAGCCGACAACAGTGGAGGCCAACGGCGTGAACCAGCCCAAGGTTTCAACCAGACCTATAGGCACGATGATGCAGAACAAGGTGATGAACAGACGAGGAAAGGTCACGTAGGGATAAGGCAGCGGCGTATTGGCAATCCGCTCCATGCCGCCCTGGCAGTTGGATATCTCGACCAGCGTGGCTTCAAGTCGCTCCAGACGAATGCTGTCCAGACGCCCAGCTTTGTATTCCTTGGCGATGATCGCAGCCGAGGTGTTGAGCAAATCGTTGGGGAAGTTGTTGGTGCGCGTGCGCCGGTCGTATTCAGCACGCGGGATCATCGCCGTCACATCCTCGTTGCAATGGCCACCCTTCAAGTGAGCCGACAGGCACTCAACGTAGGCCACATGCCGACGCAGTAATACAGCCTTGACGGGATTGAGCTCGTCTTCGTCGTCAATCAGCGTCAACACTTGGCGTGCATAGCTGCGGGAGTTGTTTACTAGCGCGCCCCATAGCGTGCGCGCTTCCCACCAGCGATTGTAAGCGCTGGAGTTACGAAAGCTCGTGAGTACGACCAGCGCTGAGCCAAGCAAAGTTAGCGGCATGGAGGGCAAGGTGATCTTGCGTTCCAGGTAAAGCATGAAGTCTACGGTGACAACCACGTCCCATATCAGCAGCCAGAACAGCGACCAACCGATGTAGGTAAACGTCCTGATCATGGCGCGGTATTTCTTGACGATGAATTGCTGCAAAGGCCACCCCATTGTTAAAACCTAATCAATAACGGACAGATGCCCGATACGCCTGAATTTGAATACATTGCGGGCAGATGGTTCGCGGTCCAAGGCTTTCATCGACGAGCTGCTGAATCGTTTAGCCGCCCCAGAGCCGCCGCGCTATCGGCCCGGACCGCCGGGGCATTATTCATGGAACAAACCCGCCCTCCTCATGCTCAACTCTTGTCTGGATGTTTCAGCAACACGTCACGAGGAGAAAGTTAATGGGCACGTCTTCAACGTCTCGCTCCATCGAACCACATACCGACCGCGACCAACTGACCATCAATACCATCCGCACCCTGGCTATGGATGCCGTGCAGAAGGCCAACTCCGGCCATCCCGGCACACCCATGGCGCTGGCGCCCGTCGGCTACACGGTATGGAAAGATTTCCTGCGCTATCACCCTGAGCACCCGGACTGGCCGAACCGCGACCGTTTCGTCTTGTCGGTTGGCCACGCCTCAATGCTGCTGTACTCGCTGCTGCACCTGGCAGGCGTCGTCGAAATCGACGAACACGGCAAGCCGTCCGGCAAACCCGCCGTGAGCCTTGAGGACATCAAGCAGTTCCGCCAGATGGACTCCAAAACCCCCGGTCACCCTGAATACCGCATGACCACCGGCGTCGAAACCACCACTGGCCCACTGGGTCAGGGTTGCGCCAACAGTGTGGGCATGGCGATGGCCGAGCGCTGGCTGGGCGAGCACTTCAACCGTCCTGGCGCGACACTGTTCGACTACAGCGTTTACGTGCTGTGCGGGGATGGCGACATGATGGAAGGCGTGACTGCCGAGGCCGCCTCGCTGGCAGGCCACCTCAAGCTGTCGAACTTGTGCTGGATCTACGACAACAACACCATCAGCATCGAAGGCCACACCGAACTCGCTTACAGTGACGACGTGCAAACGCGCTTCGAAGGCTATGGCTGGAACACTGTCCATGTCGCTGACGCCAATGACGCTCAGGCGCTGGCAAAGGCGTTGAACGTATTCAAGCAAACCGACAGCGCGCCGACATTGATCGTGGTCGACAGCGTGATCGGCTTCGGCTCGCCCAACAAGCACAACACCTCTGCCGCCCACGGCGAACCGCTGGGGGCTGATGAAATCAAGCTGACTAAAAAAGCTTACGGCTGGGACGAGAACTCAAGCTTTCTGGTGCCTGAAGAAGCCAAACACGTCTTGCGCGACGCACTGCTCAGCCACAACGGCGCTGACTTTGACGCCTGGCAGCAAACCCTCGCCAGTTTCGAGAAGAATGAGCCGGACCTCGCCGATCAACTCAAACGCATGCGCGCAGGGGAGATGCCGGACGGCTGGCAGGACAAGCTGGAAGTCTTCGAAACCGACGCCAAAGGCATTGCATCGCGGGCCTCCGGCGGCAAAGTGCTCAACGCGTTTGCAGCGACGATCCCTTGGGTGATCGGCGGCTCGGCAGACCTTTCGCCCTCCACTAAAACCAACCTGACGTTCGATGGCGCTGGCAGTTTTGAAGCGGGCAACTACAGCGGCCGTAACCTGCACTTCGGGGTTCGCGAACATGCGATGGGTTCGATTGCCAATGGTTTGGCGCTGTCCTACATCCGCCCCTACACCTCGACGTTCCTGGTGTTCAGCGATTACATGAAGCCGCCGATTCGTCTGGCGTCGATCATGGAATTGCCGGTGGTATTCGTCTTTACCCATGACTCCATCGGCGTTGGGGAAGACGGTCCGACGCATCAGCCTATCGAGCAATTGACGCAATTGCGCTCTACACCGGGCTTGATCACGTTGCGGCCGGGTGATGCCAACGAAACGACCCAAGCGTGGAAAATTGCCCTCGCGCAGACGAATCGTCCGTCCTGCATCGTGCTGTCACGTCAGCCTCTGCCCACGCTGGATCGCAGCAAATATGCCAGTGCCGAAGGTGTCGCCAAAGGCGCCTACGTGCTGGCCGATTCGGGCAAAGGTGAGCCGGACGTGATTCTGATCGCGACGGGTAGCGAAGTCGGCATGACGGTTGCCGCCTACGAGCAGCTCGCCGCCGAAGGTGTATCGGCGCGTGTAGTTTCGATGCCCAGTTGGGAACTGTTCGAAGACCAGGACAAGGCCTATCGCGACAGCGTCTTCCCGCCCAGCGTCAAAGGCCGTGTCGTCGTCGAGCAAGCCGGACCAATGGGCTGGGATCGCTACGTGGGCCAGACCGGCGCGAAGATCGTGATGAACACCTTCGGGGCTTCGGCGCCGATTGAAAAGCTGCAGGCCAAGTTTGGGTTTACGGTGGAGAACATCGTCAAATTGGCGAAAGAGCAGATCGCCTGAGGCCATCTGTAGGAGCCAACTTGTTGGCGAAGCGGACAAGCGGTGTGTCAGCCGTAACGTCTCGCGAACAAGTTCGCTCCTACAGGGATCTGCTTCCCTGTAGGAGCGCGCTTGCCCGCGAGGGCGATATCAAGGGCAGCGTGATCAGCAGCCGGTCAATGCTACCGGCTGCCGCTCACCGGCGAAAAAGAATGGACGCATCCGCACACCGGCGACATTGCCGATGTACGCGGAGACCAGCCAAAGCCAGCCATGCAAGCTGCCAGACGCGATACCGCTGAAATACGCGCCGATGTTGCAGCCATAGGCCAGGCGAGAGCCGTAACCCAGCAACAGCCCGCCGATCACCGCTGCCACGATAGAGCGCGCCGGAATCTTCAGGCTCGGAGCGAAACGTCCTGCCAGTCCCGCCGCCAGCAACGCACCCAGCATTATCCCGATGTCCATGACCGTGGTGATGTCTTCCCACACCGGTGCAGCCAGTGCTTTCGCATTCGCCGGCATCTGCCAGAACACCCAACTGCCTACGTCCACTCCCAAGCTGCTCGCCACCTTGGCGCCCCACAGGGCAAATGCCGATGTGATCCCCCATGGGCGACCAGCCAATGCCAGGGTCGCGTAGTTCAGCAATGCCAACGCAATCGCGCCCCACACCAACGGCCACGGGCCCCGCAGGAAACGGCGAAGGCCAATGTGATCACTGGACACCGGGGCCTCAAGTTCGCCGTGGCGATGCTTTTCTAGCTTGACGGTGACGAACACGATTAGGGCAAACACCGCCAGACTGGCGATCAGCGCCGGCAGTACACCGAAGCTTTTGACGATGGAGGTGGCAGGAAAGGACGGCAGCGAGAACCACCAATCGACGTGGTGCGTGGCAATCAGTGAGCCGATGATGAAAAACAATAAAGTAATCAGCATTCGCGCATTACCGCCGCCCACGGTGAACAAAGTTCCCGAAGCGCAACCACCGCCCAATTGCATGCCAATGCCGAAGATGAACGCGCCAAACACCACCGAAACCCCGGCCGGAGCAACCAGACCGGTGACTGGAGAGCCAAATAAGGTTCCTGCGCCCAATGCCGGGAAGAACAACACAACTGCCACCGCCAGCATCACCATCTGCGCTCGCAGACCTGCGCCGCGACGCTCCCTGATGAACACGCGCCAGGCCGAGGTAAAACCAAACGCGGCGTGATACAGCGTCAGGCCCAGCGCCGCGCCCACTATTAACAGCAGAACCTGCTTGCCGCCCACGCTGGCCTGCAGAAACACAGCGCCAATCAGCAGCAGAATAAAGGCGAGCAATGGCGCGCCAAACTTGCGCTCCGGCGCGACGGAAAGGGGAAGGCTCATGGGAGTCTCTCGAAAAAGTTTGCGATGGACGCGAGTATACGCGGGTAGAGCGGGCGGTTTGACGCCTCATCTGCACCGACCTGTAGGAGCGAATTTATTCGCGAGAGGGAGCCGGCATGATCAATATCTGGCTCCCATAACGCCGCCTCGCGAATAAATTCGCTCCTACAGGAGCTAGCTTCAGGTCCAGACTTTTCGCAACCGTTCCAGCGCTGATGCGATATCCGCCTCGGGAACGGCCGCAAATCCCAGCACCAACCCCGCCCGCTCATCCATTGGCGTCGACGATTCAGGCAGCCAATACTCGCTCAATGGATTGATCTCAACCCCGACGCTCTCGGCCAAGGCAACCAGCGATTGCTCGCGGGCGATGCTGTCGACGTTTAAGGCTACGTGCAGCCCTGCCATGGGTTTGGGCATCGGACCGCAGCCAGGAATGTCATGCGGCCATCCCGCCAACAACGCATTGCGCCGATTCAAAGCCGCTCGGCGCATACGCCGGATATGCCGCTGGAAATGCCCAGCGGCTATGAACTCAGCCATCACCGCTTGGGTGCCGATTTCCGAATGGCGCATATCTACTGCCCGACGCTGACTGAAGGGTTCCACCAAATTGAGCGGCAGCACGAGATATCCCAGACGCAATGCCGGAAACGCCACCTTGCCGAAGGTGCCGACGTACAACACGCGTCCGTGCTGATCAAGCGCGGCCAAGGGTGCCAGCGGTGCGCCGCTGTATCGATATTCGCCGTCGTAGTCGTCCTCGACGATCCAGCCGCCGGTTCGCTCGGCCCATGCCAATAATTGCAGGCGGCGCGCCAGGCTCATGGTGACGCCAGTTGGGTATTGGTGGGACGGCGTGACGTAAGCCAGCTTGCTGGAACTTCTGTCCAGTTCGTCGCTGCACATCCCCTCGCCATCCACCGCAATGCCGTGCAGCATCGCCCCGGCAATCGCGAACGCATGACCTGCTGCCCGGTAGCCTGGATTTTCCACAGCCACGCCGTCGCCGACGTCCAACAGCAGCTGTGCACAAAGGGTTATCGCCTGCTGTGCCCCGCTGGTGATCACAATTTGCGCAGCATCACAGTGCAAGTCCCGCGACGTCCTAAGGTACGCAGCAATCAGCTCGCGCAAACGCCAATCGCCCGCAGCATCGCCATAGCCGAGTTGCCGCATGTCAGGCTTTCGCCAGAAAGCCGCGTGCAGCTTGCCCCAAACCGCGAATGGAAACAGATCGAAGGCCGGAACACCCACTCGAAACGCCCGTGGCAGACCGATTTTTCCGGGGCTCAAATGATGCCGTACGAGCAATTCAAGCGCAGTGGTGTGGATAACTTTACTGGACGAATCATCAGTGCATTTTGACTGTTTTGTGGATAAAGCTGTGGGTAAGCCTGTTGGTAACCCTGTGGATGGTTTTGTGGATAGTTTTTTGGGCCGGTGAGTTTTATCGGGAAGTTGAGCGACATAAGTCCCGTCACCGATACGGCCCTCGATAAATCCTTCGGCATAGAGTTGGTCGTAAGCGCGCATGACGCTGTTGCGCGAAATCGCTAGTGCAGATGCCAGATCTCGAGTCGCAGGGAGACGGGTTCCGCTACTCAAGCCGCCGTCCAGAATTCGCTGACGAAGCCCTTGATACAACTGACGGCTCAGGCCGTGACGGCGGTCAAGTTGAATCCCCGCGAAATCAAAGGTGAGCGACGGCGTGGGTGGCGACATTCGAATGGCCCTACTGAATTGATCATTAATGGCTCTTACAACAGGCCATTAGGCTGCCTAGGATTAGCTCAGTCGCCAAGGAAAATCTTATGTACACACCGTCCTATTTCAAAGACGCCGATTTGAACAGCTTGCATGCGCAGATCAATGGAGCACGGCTGGCCGTGTTGGTCACGTCCAGCGAGTCCGGCTTGCAGGCCAGTCATCTACCGCTGCTCTTTAATCCAAACGAGGGCGAGCACGGAACGCTGTACGGCCATTTCGCTAAAGCGAATGCGCAGTGGAAAGACCTGCAGAGCGGCGCCGAGGTGTTGGTGATTTTCTCCGGCGGCGATGCCTACGTGAGCCCCTCGTTTTATCCGGCCAAAGCTGAGCACGGCAAAGTGGTGCCAACCTGGAACTATCTGGCGATCCACGCCTACGGCCACGCCGAGGTTTTCACCGAACCGCAGCGCTTGCTTGAGTTAGTCAGCGCTCTGACCGACAGACACGAGTCAGGCCGCGCGAGCCCTTGGGCGGTGGCGGATGCACCCGCGGACTACATTGAAAAGATGCTCGGCGCCATCGTCGGTTTTGCCCTGCCTATCGAGCGACTGGAAGGCAAACGCAAACTCAACCAGAACCGGAGCGCCGAAGATATTGCCGGTGTTACCGCCGGGCTTGCGGCCAGCGCTGATGTAAAAGATCAGGAAATCGCTCAGCAGATGAGCCAAGGAGAACCTCGTGTCTGATGCGCAAATCAAACCCGTTACCCCGCCTGACCAGGCGCAATGGTTGCCGCTGTGGCAGGCGTACTTAAAGTTCTACAAAACCGAGCTAGCGGACAGCGTCAGCCAGAGCACCTGGCAACGTTTGCTGGATGCCAACGAGCCGACTAACGCGGCGCTTGCTTGGAAAGACGGTAAAGCGGTGGGCCTGGTGCATTTCATTTATCACCGCTCCAACTGGAGCATCCGCAATGCGTGCTACCTGCAGGACTTGATTGTCGCGCCCGAGCAGCGCGGCACCGGGGTCGGACGCTTGCTGATCGAACACGTCTACGCCACGGCCAAACAGGACGGCTGCGACAAGGTCCACTGGCTGACTCACGAAACCAATGCCACGGCGATTCAGTTGTACGAACGCATCGCTGAGCGACCCGGTTATATCCAGTTCCGCAAACTGATTTAAGCCCAACTTCAATCTTTGGAATGCCCCGACATGTCGAACCTTGAACACTGGCAAGCCGCAAAACTGCCGGAAGCCCGCACGCTGGAAGGACGTTTCATTCGCCTGGAAAAACTCGACCTCGCACGCCATGGCGACGGTTTATGGGCAGCGCTCCAAGGCCCAGGTTCAGACCCCAAGCTGTGGGATTATTTGCCCTATGGCCCGTTTACCGAGCGCAGTGCTTTCAATGATTTCCTCTCGGGCATGCAAGCGGGCAGCGATCCGTGGTTTTACACCGTGATCGATCAAGAGACGGGCGCCATCGACGGCTACTTGAGCCTGATGTCGATCGTCCCGGCCCATGGGCGCATAGAAATCGGCCATGTGACATTCGGCGCGTCCATGCAGCGCACACCGAAAAGCACTGAGGCGGTCTATCTGCTGGCCAAGGAATCCTTCGCGCTGGGCAACCGTCGTCTGGAGTGGAAATGCAACGGCGACAACGCCCGCTCCAAGCGCGCTGCCGAACGTTTCGGCTTCACCTACGAAGGCATGTTCCGCCAGCATATGGTGGTCAAAGGACAGAACCGTAATACGGCGTGGTACTCGATCATCGACAGCGAATGGCCTGCGCTGCAAAGCGCTTTTGAGGCATGGCTCGATCCTGAAAACCAGCCGGCGGGTGTGCAAATCAAAAGCCTGGAGCAGTTTTATAAATAACTTCGGCGTGGCTAAAAACAATAGGCATCAGCTGGAATACCGGATGTCCCTTTTATAAAAGGGACGTCCGGTAAGATCACCGGAGCATTACTGCAAGAATGTGCTCCATGCGCCACTATCTCTAGACATCCAAAAAGGCCATGACCACGGCGTACTCACCCTTACCGACTACACCAGTCACCAAAATACGATTAGGTAACCCTCCTGCACGACGTTGGACAACAAGGGCTTTCAACTCCACTTCCGGGGCGGAAAGTATCCAGCCTTTCCCCGCACCGAAACGCGCATCGAGCACACCGGAGGGCAAGTAGCGTGCAATCACGAAGTTGCCTGCTTCAGGCTCGTCAATGTGACCAAGCGCCAGGATGCCTCCATCACTTGAGGCGGCGTCTAGCCACAATACTTTTTTTGAGGGCGGCAGACCCGGCAGATCCGCATACAGCAATTCGCCTTGGTTAAAACTTTGATCAACGGCCCCGTCCAGCGTAAAGGCGGCCATGACGCCCTGCTCCCTAACATTCTCCCCAGCATTACCCGTCAACAACAAGGTAGACCCGTGGCGCACAAAGGCTTTGATCTGACCCAGACCACTGATTTCGCCAAGCGCCGGCGTCAAAACAAAGCCGTCCGTCTCGGTGCTGTCACCAAAGGTTGTATCCAACTTTCCGTTCAAATCGTAGCGACTCAAGTAACCTCTGGCGGGTGCACCGGTGTACTGGATATGGCCCGCAACAATAATCTGCCCATCAATTATAAGGTGACCTGCAACCCGCGTTAGCAATACAGATGTCCCAGCCAGATAACGGATATAAATATGGCCTTCTTTTTGGAATGAATCGTCGCTTGCTCCGCTGGCGTTTAGCCGCCCAAGCACGGCATAGGGAAGGTAATGACCCGAATCCATAGATCGGGCTGGTCCCATCCAGGTATAGATAATCCTGTTTTTTTCCACCGAAGATAAGACGCAAGCCACGGGGTCTGAGATATCGTCAGAAACTGCTCTAAGGCCAATGGGCTTCTGATCTACGGGATGTCGAATATATAGCGATGTATGCCCCTGACTCCCGAATGATGGATCAAGCACACCGGCTTGATCAAAGCACGCGATGCCGCCCATAAAAACAGTCGCCGCCGCGCCGTTCGATAACTTGGCGCCTGATGTTCCGGATAGTAATATTCTATTATCCTGAGTAATGGTTACCGAGTTGGCGCGGGCATCTTCTTTTTTTATAAAACTTCCGATCGTTACACCTTTATCTCCAAAGGTCGGATCTTGCTCACCGTCAGCGTTTAGACGAATAATCGCATACTGTTCGGCCAAATGTGTCTTAAAGGTTCCCGCCAGCAATATTCGACCATCGCTATCTACGATAGCTTTTTTTGCGTTACTGACGACACCGCCGCTTTTTGTTAAACGCACCGTTCCAGCGACGCCAAAACTTGAATCTACTTCCCCGGACAGCGGATTAGCATTTAATTGATTGGCCATGTTACTAAAGCTCCTGACTGTTAACTCCTTATTGCAAATAACCTGGTCCGACATCATCAAAGGCAGCCATCCCGTGGCCAGTTGCAATTCCAGGTTCAAATGTATGCGCGAATATCAGGTCCGTATACTGTCAACTTTGACAGTTGACGGCGCTGCGCTGACAGAGGAGATTATTCCGCGCAAAAAAATTGTAAGCCCTCCCCGGCGGGATCTTGAGGATGGTGAGTCCAGAAAGTAACTGTCCTTGGACCCTACAGAGTTTCGCCAAAGGTATTGGGTTTGATGGCCACGACCGTGCCGGCATTACCGTTCGTTACCAGCGATTCACCACGTAGCTCGGGCGGTATCGGGACATGGGCTAGGGAACCTCTTACAATCAGCAACACACCCCGGCAATCATTTGCTGGCGCTCTGGACAAGCCACGCTAGTGTTAAGCAGATAACTAAAGCGCTTCATATCGAAGCGTCTTCACAACTAACAAGGATGTTAGACATGAGTAACACCATCGAAACTATTAGCCATTCCACATCGGTAGACGTCTCCGCCGTGCAAGAAAATCCATGGCGTGTTCCTCAGCCTGTGTTATCGGCAGGCAAATACGGCAGCGTGATCATTGATCGCGGCCAACTCAAAAAATCAGTCGTCGCCAGCAGCAACTACCATCTTTTTTCCGAAACCGGCACCGGCGCCCAATCAGTGGTCATCGTCGGGACAGCGCTTCAGGTGTTCGATTTCCTCCTCCGCCATGAGACACAGGGCATCGAAAACCGAATTGCGTCGCTGCCCGATATTTATATGGGTATTTCGCCCTTCAAACCAAAAGATCGGTTTGCCGGCGTGTTCGGGATTGGCGATACGTTGGTTAGCGTCGTGAGCTATTTCGCAGGGCTCGTACCAACACCAGACTGGGTCGCTCTTGCGAACATTCCGTCCACGTTGTCTGGCATGAAAGCATCGATAACAAAGCTCAGTGAAACAGAGAAAGCCAAAGGGCAAGTGCTGTATGTGAAGTTCAGCTACTTACCGGAAGATAAAATGCAGAAGATAGGCACGCGCAAACTGAGCTTTAAAGAAATCCTGTACATCATTCAGAAAAA
Source organism: Pseudomonas rosaeacicularis (assembly GCF_057128745.1). Taxonomy (NCBI): domain Bacteria; kingdom Pseudomonadati; phylum Pseudomonadota; class Gammaproteobacteria; order Pseudomonadales; family Pseudomonadaceae; genus Pseudomonas; species Pseudomonas rosaeacicularis. The sequence continues at coordinate 27,812 of NZ_JBSKHT010000001.1, read as the reverse complement.
TTACAAACAGCCCAAATAAAAAAAGGGGAGCACCTGCTCCCCCGAGGTTTAAACAGTGTGAGTCGAAGTGCTCTTAACCTTCGATCTCAACCAATATTTCGCCGGGATTCACGCGGTCGCCCTTGGCCACGTGAATCGCCGTGACCTTGCCAGCCACCGCCGCCTGAACTTCGGTCTCCATCTTCATAGCCTCGGTGATCAACACCGCCTGACCGGCCTTGACCGTGTCGCCTTCCTTGACCAACACATCGACAATGTTGCCCGGCATGGTGGTGCTGACATGGCCCGGCTTGCTGGCCTGCGGACGCTTGCCAATCCCGCCGCTGACGAATTCATTGAGGGGCTCGAACACTACTTCTTCCGGCATGCCATCAATCGACAAATAAAAGTGACGCTTGCCCTCGGCCTTTACGCCAACACCGGTGATGTCGACGCGGTAGCTTTCGCCGTGCACATCGATCACGAACTCGGTCGGGACGCCCTCGCCGCCCACCTTGCCCACCGCGCCTGGCTCGGGAATCGGCAGCAGCTCTTCAGGTTTCAGCGTGCCCGCCGCGCGCTCTTCAAGAAACTTGCGCCCTATATCCGGAAACATGGCGTAGGTCAGCACGTCTTCCTCGGACTTGGCCAACGCGCCGATTTCGCCACGCAGCTTGGTCATTTCCGGCTTGAGCAGGTCAGCCGGACGCACGTCGATGATCTCTTCGTTGCCGATCGCCTGACGGCGCAGTTTCTCGTCAACCGCGCCCGGCGCTTTGCCATAACCGCCAGTGAGGTAAAGCTTCACTTCATTGGTGATGGTTTTGTAGCGCTCGCCTGCCAGAACGTTGAAGAACGCCTGGGTGCCGACGATTTGCGACGTAGGCGTAACAAGCGGCGGATAGCCCAAGTCTTTGCGCACTCGCGGGATTTCGGCCAGCACTTCTCCCATGCGGTTCAGCGCGCCCTGCTCTTTTAGCTGGTTGGCGAGGTTAGAAATCATCCCGCCCGGCACTTGGTTGACCTGCACGCGCGTATCGACAGCGGTAAATTCGCTCTCAAACTGGTGATATTTCTTACGTACAGCGTAGAAGTACAGGCCGATTTCCTGCAGCAGCTCGAGGTTCAGGCCGGTATCGAATTCGCTTCCCTTGAGCGCCGCGACCATGGATTCGGTACCGGGATGGCTGGTGCCCCAAGCGAAGCTGGAGATCGCGGTATCGATGTGATCGGCGCCATTCTCAATAGCCTTGAGTTGGCACATCGCAGCCAGGCCAGCGGTGTCATGGGAGTGGATAAACACCGGCAACGATTGCTCGGATTTCAGCGCCTTGACCAGCTCGCCGGTTGCGTAAGGGGTCAGTAGACCTGCCATGTCTTTGATGGCTACCGAGTCGCACCCCATCGCTTCCATCTGCTTGGCCTGGGCCACGAAGGCCCCGATGGTATGCACGGGGCTGGTGGTGTAGGCGATGGTGCCCTGAGCATGCTTACCCGAAGCCTTCACCGCTTCAATGGCGACGCGCAGGTTACGCACATCGTTCATGGCGTCGAAGATGCGGAACACGTCGATGCCGTTGACCGCAGCTTTGGCGACAAACGCCTTGACCACGTCATCGCTGTAATGGCGATAACCCAGCAAATTTTGCCCACGCAGCAGCATTTGCAGCCGGGTGTTGGGCAGCGCCGCACGCAGCTGGCGCAAACGCTCCCACGGGTCTTCTTTCAGAAAGCGTACGCACGCATCGAATGTCGCACCGCCCCAGCATTCCAGCGACCAATAGCCGACCTTATCGAGCTTGTCGCAGATCGGCAGCATGTCCTCGGTGCGCATGCGGGTGGCCAGTAACGATTGGTGAGCGTCGCGCAGGATGGTGTCGGTGACGAAGATCTTTTTAGTCATTTGTGTGTTCCTCACAGGCCTGCATGCGCGGCAATGGCGGCGGCGATGGCCAGGGCCAGCTCTTCGGGTTTGCGCTTGATCGAGTAGTTGGTCAGCTCGGGATGGCTTTCAACGAAGCTGGTATTGAACTGACCGCTGCGGAATTCCGGGTTGCGCAGGATTTCCTGGTAGTAGGCGGCGGTGGTCTTCACGCCCTGCAAACGCATGTCGTCCAGCGCGCGCAGGCCTCGGTCCATGGCCTCTTCCCAGGTCAGCGCCCAGACAATCAGCTTCAGGCACATGGAGTCGTAATACGGCGGGATGGTGTAGCCGGTGTAAATCGCGGTGTCGGTGCGCACGCCAGGCCCGCCCGGGGCGTAATACCGGGTGATCTTGCCGAAGCTGGGCAGAAAGTTGTTTTTAGGGTCTTCGGCGTTGATGCGGAACTGCAACGCGAAACCGCGATGAATGATGTCTTCCTGCTTCACCGAAAGCGGCAGCCCCGACGCAATACGGATCTGCTCGCGAACGATGTCGATGCCGGTGATTTCTTCGGTGATGGTGTGTTCCACCTGCACCCGGGTGTTCATTTCCATGAAGTACACCTCGCCCTCGGCGAGCAGAAACTCCACGGTCCCGGCGTTTTCGTAGCCCACCGCTTTGGCGGCACGCACCGACAGATCGCCGATGTAGGCGCGCTGTTCCGGGGTCAGTTGCGGGCTGGGCGCGATCTCGATGAGCTTCTGGTTACGACGTTGAATCGAGCAATCGCGCTCGAACAGATGCACGACGTTGCCGAAGCTGTCCCCGAGGATCTGCGCTTCAATGTGCTTGGGATTGACGATGCATTTTTCGAGGAAGACCTCGGCTTTGCCAAACGCCTTGGTCGCTTCGGAGATGACCCGAGGAAACGCCTGTTCCAGTTCTTCACGGCTGTTGCAGCGTCGAATGCCGCGACCACCGCCACCGGACGTGGCTTTGAGCATCACTGGATAACCAATACGGTCGCCTTCGACCAGCGCTTCGGCAATATCAGCGACATTGCCTTCTGTTCCAGGCGTTACGGGAACGCCGGCCTTGATCATGCTGCGGCGGGCTTCGGTCTTGTCACCCATGCGACGAATGACTTCAGCCGAAGGGCCAATGAATTTGATCCCGCGTTCGGCGCAAATATCAGCCAACTCAGCGTTTTCAGACAGAAAGCCATAGCCTGGATGCAATGCATCGCAGCCGGTCTCAACCGCCAGATTAACCAGCTTGCGTGGGTTGAGATAGCCCTCGAGCGGTTCGGAGCCAATGCCGTATGCCTCGTCCGCGCGCTTCACATGCAGCGCATGACGGTCGGCGTCGGAATAGATCGCCACCGAGCGAATGCCCATTTCGGCGCAAGCGCGCACGATACGAACAGCAATCTCACCTCGGTTTGCGATCAGGATTTTTTTTATCACTGGCATTTCCTCGACCGTTAAACAGACGAACCGGCAGGCCGGTTAACGCGTGACTGCATGTTTCATCGCAGCCCGCATCGCCACCCTATGCCGGATCATGAATTAACAAAAATGAGTAAATATTGGGTTATGCATAAGTAAAACCTTATAGTCGTATGCATAACGCTTCCAGGAGATGAAAAATATGCGTAAATCATTGATGCGCATGACATTGCGACAGCTGCGGATTTTCAACGAGGTGTGCGACTTACGTTCCTACAGCCGCGCAGCTGAAGAAATGTCACTCACTCAACCAGCCATCAGTCTGCAAATGCGCCAGTTGGAAGAGCTCGTCGGGCAGCCCCTTTTTGAATACGTCGGCAAAAAGCTTTACATGACTGAGGCCGCTGAGGCGCTGCAGCTGGCGAGCCGAGACATTTTCGGGCGATTGGAAAGCCTGGATATGCAGCTGTCAGACATGCAGGGTTCATTGCAGGGACAGTTGAAGCTAGCCATCGAGTCCAGCGCCAAGTATTTCGTGCCTCACCTGTTTGCGGCGTTCAAGCGGCAATACCCCGAAGTCATGCTGAACCTGACGGTCGTGAATCGTGCACAAGTGATCCGGCGGCTTTCGGATAACAGAGATGATCTGGTGGTGATGTCGATGGTGCCGCAAGACATGGGGCTAGAATTTTTGCCGTTCCTTAATAACCCGATCGTGGCGGTCGCGAGGCCCGATCATCCGCTGTGTCAGCTGGTAAAACCGGCGCTCAAAGACTTGGAGCCCTACACCTTGGTGATCCGGGAGCCAGGGTCGGGGACGCGCAAGGCGTGCGAGGAGTATTACAAAGAGAAGCGCATCCACTTCGAGCACACGCTGGAAGTGTCTTCAGCTGAAGCGCAGCGCGAATGTGTGGTGGCGGGATTGGGCGTTGCGTTGTTGACGCGTCATGCGCTGAGCCTGGAACTTGCCACCGGCGCATTGGTGGAACTGCCGGTGGCCGAGTTGCCGCTGTATCGAAGCTGGTGCGTGGTGCAGGGAAGGGACAAGCGACTGTCGCCCGTGGCTCATGCGTTTCTCGCGTTCATCCGCACCGAACGTGCGCAGATCAGTGAGATAGTTGCGCGGTTCGACGGCCGTCGTCTGACGCCGTAGTTGTCTGCCAGAGATGGCCGGACGCGGCATCGAGGTAATCAGAAAGCTCCTGATTCAATCGGCGTTCCTCGGAGTAGGTTTCGATTGCACGCCTGAACGCCATGCGACGCTGGTCTTCGTGCTGGCGACGGGTTTTGACGCTGGAGTTGTTGTGTTGCTGCGAGTCATCGTAGTGCCGAGGCATATCCTGTCTCCCATTGCGTGTGCGGGAGTACAGAGTGCTCGGATGGCGTGACGATCAAACGGCAAAAGCGTGACAAGTTGGTGAATTGAGATGCCCGCGATAACGGTGTTAGCAAAACGAAACATATCCACGGTGTTCAATTTTGAGTCTTCGCATATAGTCACTGGGCAGGAAGCAAAACAACTATATTAATCAAGGAGCTACAAAATGAATGTTATTGACACCAAAAACTGGACTGCTCGCATCAACAAAATGCCATCGTTGCAAGGTCCGACTTTCACAGTTTCCGGAACAGTTATTGTGGGCAACAGCGCAACCGAAGCCTGCCTGGCAATGGCGCCTGTTCAGGACCGTTCGATGGGTATTAGGCTGGAACTGACTCTGAAAGAAGGGGCCGCAGGCCTTACTGTACTGACTGAGAAGCCGGTTACGCTGGCGCTTCAGGGCCACGTCGACACCACTCACGTTGTTATTTCACATGATGGCAAAGAGCTCGTCACAATTAGCGATGTAGAAGTTGTAGACTGATACATCGGCTAATCACCGATAAAAAAACGCCAGCCAGATTGTTATCTGGCTGGCGTTTTTATTTACGGCTCCACCACTGACATTTAAAACCGTCGTGGAAGTTTAAGGCTCAGTCCTCGTGAGACTTGATCGACTTGGGGGACAACCTGAGGCTGCGAAGACTGCGCTTGACGCTTTTAAGGTGGTTGACGAGGCTCGGGCCGCGCGCCATGGCAACGCCCATTGCCAATACATCAATGACCACCAAGTGCGCGATACGCGAAGTCAGCGGCGTGTAAATTTCGGTGTCTTCGTGCACATCGATCGCCAGATTGACCGTCGACAGCTCGGCAAGCGGTGTCTGGCTTGGGCACAACGTTATGAGATTGGCGCCGCTCTCACGGACCAGATTGGCCGTGATCAGCAAATCCTTGGAGCGTCCGGACTGTGAAATACACACCGCGACGTCTGTGGGTTTGAGCGTGACCGCCGACATGGCCTGCATGTGCGGATCGGAATAGGACGCCGCAGTCAGCAGCAACCGGAAAAACTTGTGTTGCGCGTCTGCCGCGACTGCGCCCGATGCGCCGAACCCGTAGAACTCAACCCGGTGCGCCGCTGCCATGACGGTTACCGCGGCTTGCAAGGCGTGAGGGTCGAGTTTTTCCCGAACTTCTATCAGCGTGTGCAGCGTAGTGTCGAAAATTTTCAGGCTGTAATCAGCGACAGAGTCGTCTTCGTGGATCGCGAACTGACCAAAACTTGCGCCTGCGGCCAGGCTCTGCGCCAGTTTGAGCTTCAAATCCTGAAAACCCGTGCAACCGATCGCGCGACAAAACCGCACGATAGTTGGCTCGCTAATCCCTACGCTGTGGGCAAGGTCGGCCATGGAGCTGTGCATCACGGCGGCAGGGTCGAGCAGCACATGGTCGGCAACCTTGAGCTCCGACTTGCGTAAGAGATGGCGAGACTGGGCGATGTGCTGCAACAGATTCAAGGGGCAGGACTCATTAAGAAGAGCGGGACGGGATGTAGCTTTTTTGTAGTTATACTACATGACCTGCAAAGCGCCCAGCGAAACGGCCAGTTGAGCTTGCAGGATTGATCATAGCGCAGTGCAGGAACGCGCTCGCCCGCGACACCATCCAGCGTTAGAGTTTGCCCGCCAACACCCCACACCCTAGAATGCGCCGATGCGCGATGATCTCTCCCTTCTGCTTAATTCCCTCAACGATGCCCAACGTCAGGCCGTAGCTGCCTCCGTGGGTCGTCAGTTGGTTCTCGCTGGCGCTGGCTCCGGCAAAACCCGTGTACTTGTGCATCGTATCGCCTGGTTGATCCAGGTCGAAAATGCCTCACCGCACTCCATCCTGTCGGTGACGTTCACCAACAAGGCAGCAGCCGAGATGCGCCATCGCATCGAGCAGCTGATGGGGATCAGCCCGGCCGGCATGTGGGTCGGCACCTTCCACGGCCTGGCTCACCGCCTGCTTCGGGCGCATTGGCAGGAAGCGGGGCTGAGCCAGAGCTTTCAGATTCTCGACAGCGACGACCAGCAGCGTGTGGTCAAGCGCGTTATCCGCGAGCTGGGTCTGGACGAGAAAGCCTGGCCGGCGCGTCAGGCGCAATGGTTCATCAACGGTCAGAAAGACGAAGGCCTGCGGCCCAAGCACATCCAGGCCAGCGGTGATCTGTTCCTGACCACCATGAAGTCGATTTACGAAGCCTATGAGGCAGCATGCCTGCGCGCTGGCGTCATCGACTTCTCCGAACTGCTGCTGCGCGCGCTGGACCTGTGGCGGGACAATCCAGGCCTGCTCGCCCATTACCAGCGGCGCTTCAGGCATGTCTTGGTGGACGAATTCCAGGACACCAACGCCGTGCAATACGCATGGCTGCGTCTACTGGCCCAAGGCGGCGACAGCTTGATGGTCGTCGGCGATGACGATCAGTCGATTTACGGCTGGCGCGGCGCGAAGATCGAGAACATTCATCAGTATTCCGATGACTTCCCAGACACCGAAACCATTCGCCTCGAGCAGAACTACCGCTCTACCGCGAGCATCCTCAAAGCCGCCAACGGCCTGATCGTCAACAACAGCGGCCGTTTGGGCAAAGAGCTGTGGACAGATGTCGGCGATGGCGAGCTGATCAGCCTCTACGCCGCCTTCAACGAACACGACGAAGCGCGCTACGTGGTCGAAACCATCGAAAGCGCGATCAAGACCGGCCTTGCACGCAGCGACATTGCCATCTTGTATCGTTCCAACGCCCAGTCGCGAGTGCTTGAAGAGGCCTTGCTGCGCGAGCGTATTCCCTATCGCATTTACGGCGGTCAGCGATTCTTCGAGCGTGCGGAAATCAAAAACGCCATGGCCTACATGCGCGTCCTGGAAGGTCGCGGCAATGACTCCGCGCTGGAACGCGTCATCAACGTGCCGCCACGCGGCATCGGCGAGAAGACCATTGAAGCGATTCGTGCCCACGCCCGTCATGCTGACGTGTCGATGTGGGAAGCCATGCGCCTGCTCATCGCTAACAAAGGCCTGACAGGTCGGGCTGCTGGCGCGCTGAATGGCTTCGTCGAGCTAATCGAGAGTCTGGCTGCCAAGGTCATGGAAATGCCGCTGCACCTGATGACGCAAACCGTTATCGAGCAGTCGGGACTGATCACGTATCACCAGGAAGAGAAGGGCGAGAAGGGCCAGGCCCGGGTAGAAAACCTTGAGGAACTGGTGAGCGCAGCGCGCGCTTTCGAAGTCAGCGATGAAGAGGCAGATCTGACGCCGTTGGCGGCATTCCTGGGTCATGCATCGCTGGAAGCAGGCGACGCCCAAGCGGATGAGCATGAAGACAGCATTCAACTGATGACTCTGCACAGCGCCAAGGGTCTGGAATTCCCGTACGTGTTTCTGGTTGGCATGGAAGAAGGCCTGTTCCCTCACAAAATGAGTCTGGAAGAGCCGGGCCGTCTTGAGGAGGAACGCCGTCTGGCTTATGTCGGCATCACCCGTGCGATGCAGCACTTGGTCCTGACTTACGCTGAGACGCGTCGTTTATATGGCAGCGAGACGTATAACAAGGTGTCGCGCTTCGTACGTGAAGTGCCGGCCAATCTGATTCAGGAAGTGCGTCTCTCCAACAGCGTCACGCGCCCTTTCGGTGGCTCGAAGACTATGGCGCCAAGCCGACTGTTCGATGGCGAAGGGATTCCGGAAAGCCAGTTCTCTCTGGGTCAGCGCGTTGGTCACTCAATATTCGGCGAAGGTGTGATCCTCAATTTCGAAGGCTCCGGCGCACAGGCACGGGTGCAGGTGAATTTCGAAGAGGGCAGCAAGTGGCTGATGCTCGGGTATGCGAAGCTGGAGCCGCTTTAAGACCGGAATTCTCTACTGTTCTGTAGGAGCGAACTTGTTGGCGAGACGATTTATGCGCTGAATCAGGCAAGACGTCTCGCGAACAAGTTCGCTCCTACAGAGTCAAGCGCGTCTCGTGGGTTGTATTCCCACCCTGCCACCCCCATCTTTCCTACAGAACTTTCTCCGCCTGCTTACAGCCCAAGTAGGACAGGCATTCTGAAAGATCACGCAAAAGCCGGAAACACTTGGCTGCTAGCCAGATGCCTGAGTGCTGTGCAACATGGCGCGCGTGCAATCCACAAACGGGAATCCCCATATGCAACGTTTTCTAAGCATCGCTTTGGCGCTGGTCATCGGGCTCACCATGAGCATCGAAGCCAACGCCGCGCGTTTCGGTGGTGGCAAGAGCATGGGCTCCGCGCCAAGCCACCAGGCGCGTCAAACTGCCCCTTCCACTCCTTCTGCTGCACCTAATGCTGCCGGCGCTCCAGCCGCTGCCGCAGGCGGCGCTTCTCGCTGGCTCGGCCCATTGGCCGGTATCGCAGCAGGCGGCCTGCTAGCCTCGATGTTCATGGGCGGCGGCTTCCAGGGCATGCAGTTCTTTGACATCCTCATCATGGCTGTCATCGCTTTCCTGATCTTCCGATTCATCGCCGCACGTCGCCGTAAACAGCAGCCGCAGGTTGCTCCTGCTGGCGCACCGTATCAGCGCGAAGTCTTTGAACAGAAACCTGTTCAGAACAACTCGATGTTCGGTGGTTCGGCCGCAGCCTCCGCCCGTCCGGTGATTCAGGCACCTGCCTGGTTCAACGAAGAACGCTTCCTCGAAGCCGCTCGCTCGCACTTCCAGTCGCTGCAACAGCACTGGGACGCGAACGAAATGGACAAGATCGCCGAGTTCGTGACCCCGCAAATGCTGCAGTTCCTGAAAAAAGAACGCGCTGACCTGGGTGATGGCTTCCAGTCCACGTACATCGACAACCTGACCGTGCAGTTGGACGGCGTTGATGACCGTGCTGAAAAGACCATCGCGACCCTGACCTTCTCCGGTACCTCGAAGACCTCGCGCTTCGACCAGGGCGAAGTGTTCAGTGAAAGCTGGAACATGGAACGCGCACCTGGCGACAACCAGCCTTGGCTGGTCGCCGGTATCCGCCAGAACGGCTGAACCGCGTCACCTTAGCTGCAAACGAAACCCCGGACTTGTCCGGGGTTTTTGTTTTTTATACGCGCAACATTTAATCTGCCAACGCCTTTCAGCTACTGTATAAACCGCGCAAACCGTTAGAGGATCCACGTCGTGGAAGAAGTCATCGAGCAACTCCGTGAAGCAAACGAGCCGGTCCCTGTCCCTCTGGAACTGCCAGATGAGGATCAACTGGTCGAGATCGAAGAACAGCTGTTCATCAACATTCCTTTCGTGTTCAAGGAATTCTTGCTGACTGTCAGCGATGTCGTTTACGGCAGTCTCGAACCTGTGACCGTCACCGACCCCGGCTCCCACACGTATATGCCGGAAGTTGCCGCCAGCGCTTGGGATATCGGCGTACCGCGTGAGCTGATTCCGATCTGTCAGGACGGCGAAGACTACTACTGCGTTGAGGAAGACGGCACGGTGGTGCTTTGGTCCGGCGAAGAAGAACTCGTCACCGAAGAAAGCTGGGAATCTGTCTGGCACTGGGCGCGTGACGTCTGGCTGGAAAGCTGAGACCGCCGCAATCCATCACGGCAGCCTGAAGACTTAGTGCTCCGAAGGCTCCTGATGATTGCCCAGCGTTTCCAGCAGGGCAATTTGCATGCGCGTGTGTACGCGGATGAACCAGCGCCACAGTACGGCCGCCACGACTGCAGCGACCAACACGATCAGTATCAGCAGCTCACTGGTCGGCAGGATGCTCGCTGACAGCGCGGCCAATAGCAGGAAAATCACCAACAGCGACAGCAGCGGAATTACTTCGGCGATCACTCGGCGTACGCGTTCGGTATGGCGCCCGGCCATTTCCGGCTTGACGCCCATCTCCGCCAGCAGCATCGACAGCGCTTTGAGCTTGCGATAGGCCGCGATCAAGAACGGCAAGGACAGTAACAACGCCGCGCCACAGATCCAGGCCTTTTGCTGCCCTGCCTCACTGATCCAATCAGTCAGATACTCGCCGATGCGCTCGGCGAAATAGGCGCCACAGAAGAAGATCGCCACCACCAATGCCAGGTTGATTCCGACCTGCAGCAGAATCTTTCTGATCATCGCGGCCAGCAGTGCGCCCTGCCCTTGCGGCTGAATGCTGCGCAGCCATTCCCCATACATCCCGAACACGCGCGCGACTCTCATCGGCATGATACTGCCCAGCTTGTGGGACAGAGGATCGGCCGAACGGATCAGATACGGCGTGAGCAACGTCGTGATGGCCGACACAGCCACGGCGACTGGATAAAGGAAGTCGCTGGTCACCTGCAACGTCATCCCGAGCGCCGCGATGATGAAAGAAAATTCGCCAATCTGCGAAAGACCCATCCCGACGCGCAGCGATGTCTTGCCATCGTTGCCTGCGATAAAGGCGCCAATCCCGCAGGACAGTATCTTGCCCAGCACCACCGCGACCGTGATGACCGCAATTGGCCAGGCGTAATCGAGCAGGATCGCCGGGTCGATCATCAAGCCAATGGCAACAAAGAAGATGGCGCTGAACATGTCGCGAATAGGCTCGATCAACCGCTCGATTTTCACCAGTTGTCTGGATTCGGCCATGATTGCGCCAATGAGAAACGCGCCCAGCACCATGCTGTATTCAAGCTTGACCACCAACAGACAGAAACCGAAGCACAGGCCCAACACCGTGATCAGCAGCATCTCGTTGCTTTCAAACGTAGCGACGTAGGCCAGCAGGCGCGGCACCAGCAATATCCCGATCACCAGCGCGACGATCATGAACAGCGAAAGCTTGCCAACGGTGGAGAACACTTCGCCAGAGCTGACCGTGCCGCTGACGGCGATGCCGGAAAGCAGTGCGATGATGCCGATACCCAATATGTCCTCGACGATGAGCACACCAAAGATCAGCTGGGCAAATCGCTGATTCTTCATCTTCAGGTCATTGAGGGCTTTTACGATGATGGTGGTGGAGGAAATCGCCAGGATCGCGCCGAGGAACAACGAGTCCATGGTTTTCCAGCCGAAAAATTGACCGATTTCGTAGCCAATCCAGATCATCAATGTGATTTCCAGAAAGGCGGCAATGAACGCCGTCGCGCCGACTTTGAACAGTTTGCGCAGGCTAAACTCCAGCCCCAGACAAAACATCAGGAAAATCACGCCCAGTTCAGCCAGGGTTTTGATGGTCTCCTCATCGTGAATCAGGCCTACCGGCGGCGTGTGCGGGCCGATGATGAAGCCCGCCACGATGTACCCCAATACGACGGGTTGCTTCAGGCGATGGAACAAAACGGTAACTACACCCGCCACCAGCATGATGACCGCCAGATCCTGAATAAAGCTGATGGCATGCATGGGCGCGGCTCCTTGGGTGGTCGGAAACGATGTCCTACCAGACGACACTCGTTGAGCGAACGGTCGCTAAATTGGCGAGGCATTGTCTGATTGAGGCGTAGGAAATACCCGATCCACGGGTTTTCGCAGGTTAACACCGCGCATTCCTCGATAAAGCCGGTGCAATATATGGAAACAGATAGACGCAGGCGTGACGGCAAACCGTCCGTCAGCGTCCCGATACAGTTGGTTTTTCTGCCCGTTCTGAATCGAGCACCCCTTTGAGGTGCACTTATTTGATCCGACTTGACCGTGAGCACGCTATGGAACCCGGAAACGCCCAGCTATCGATGACTGTATTGATGACCCCGGACATGGCCAACTTCTCTGGCAACGTCCACGGTGGCACCCTTCTTAAATACCTCGACGAAGTCGCCTACGCATGCGCGAGCCGTTACGCCGGTCGCTATGTCGTCACGCTTTCGGTGGACCAAGTGATTTTCCGTGAGCCGATTCATGTCGGTGAGCTGGTGACCTTCCTGGCATCGGTCAACTACACCGGCAATACCTCGATGGAAATTGGCATCAAAGTCGTGACCGAGAACATCCGCGAGCGATCGGTGCGTCACACCAACAGCTGCTTCTTCACGATGGTTGCAGTGGACGACCAGCGCAAACCTGCTGGCGTTCCTCCCCTGACCCCCATAACAGCCGACGATAAACGCCGTTTCGTTCAAGCGCAGCAGCGCCGGCAGATTCGTCAGGAACTGGAAAAGCGTTATCAGGAAATCAAGGCCGATCCGGTCTAATGACGACTTCTGAATCGTCCAACTTTTTGGGGTCGGTTATTGTGTAGGAGCGAACTTGTTCGCGAGGCGATTCAAGTGGCACTGCATTAGGCGATCGCCAACACGTTGGCTCCTACAGAGCACCGCATCAAAACAATAAGAATTAAACGTAGGTGCTATGGCTCACAGTCACCTGACGCAGTTAAGCTGGAAGCCTTCTGTTGGAGTTTTCCTTTCATGCTGACCTTGGGCAACATATTCGTCCTGATGCTTCTGCTGACCGGCGTTGCGTGGTTGTGGCATTCCCACGGTCTGCGCGAGCGGGCGCTGGAGCGTGTGAAACAGCACTGCGCCAAGCTCGACATCGAATTGCTGGATGGGAACGTGGCGTTGCGCCGCATCACCTTCAAGCGTGACAACGAGGGCCGCAAGCGACTGGCCCGCGTGTACAACTTCGAGTTCACGGTAACGGGTGAGCAGCGTCACCCAGGGACTATCACCATGTTCGGTGCCCATACCGCGCAGATCGAACTGGCGCCGTACCCGTTCGAGATCAAGTCCCCGCCCAAAACCGCTGAAATCATCGAAATGAATCAGTGGCGCCAAGAGCACAATAAGTGGAAGCAGTGACCTGCTAGTGATCGTTCAGCAAGCAGGCCATTAGCCCTGCTTGCAGCATCACCTGATCCTGCTGCCCTGCGAAGATGAGTTCCAGACGCGAATCGCCACGCCATTCGCTAGCGGCCCATTCAATCGTTGCACCCTCCAGCGCATTGCCTGATACCCAGCCCCTGTCGCTGTGGATGACCAGTTTGGCGCGGCGCCAGTTCAGTTCACTCAGCCAATCAACAACCTTCGCTGTATCAAGGCGCTGCCCGGGATGCCATCGCCAACCAATGCTCCAGCCGTCCGGCTGGCCCTGGCTCAAACAAATCGGCACTCGTGGGTCGCTCCAGACTGCTGGCATCTGCGCCAATGTCTTGGGAGGTACGAAGTTATCCACAGCCGTGCTGGCCTGCACTTCGATACCGGGTAGCCGGTTGAGGGGCAGCTCACCGTGCTCGGTCCAATAATTGGGCCTATCAAGCAGCAGATCGACCACAGCTTTGCGCAACGGCGCCGTTAACTGCGCAGACTTATTGATCACCAACAAACCGGCGTCGGGCAGTGCATCCAGCTGACTCGGCGGCAGCGGGCGCCCGGCTGCAAGCGCCACGGCGTCGAGCACGATCACACTCGGCTGGAGCGCCAAGACTCCCGACCATGGTGCGTCTCTCAGTCGCGCCATCAATTGCACGGGATGTCCCAACCCCGATGGCTCGATGAACAACCGGTCCGGGCGAGCTTTGCGCAGCAGACGCCCCAATCCAATCTGAAACGGCGCGCCGTTTACACAACACAAGCACCCTCCAGCGACTTCGCCAAGTGCGATACCATCCGCAGCCGTGGTCAGCAGCGCTGCGTCCAGGCCGATCTGACCAAACTCATTGATCAGAATCGCCCAGCGTTCGTTAGGCGGCTTCTGTGTCAGCAGATGCTTGATCAAACTGGTCTTGCCGGCACCCAGCGGGCCGGCAATCACATGAGTGGGAATGTTCTGCAGCATGGCGGCCATTCTTGAAAGTCGCGCTCATCACTGAGCGCAGACGGAGGTAATCGATGCGAGCAATCTGGCTGCCCACGCGGCTGGCGTTAATGCTATTGGCGCTGATGACGAGCGAGGTTCGCGCCGAGGCGTGTCTGGTGCACAGCCAGTCAGACCGGGTCGACGTGAAGGTCTGCCAGGAGAACTTGACCATCCCGCCTAAACTGTTCCACGACGGCTTCTGCCAGCCGCAACTGAAGGATCAGACCGTCGATGTCACCTTTTCCGAACAATGCCCGGCCGGCTCCTTTGGCCAGTGCAGTAACGCGCTGGTGGCCAATATGCCTTATCGCCAGAACATTCACTATTACGGCGTGGCCAGCGACGCAGCGTTTCTCAAGCCGTTTTGTGAACAGCAGAGCAAGGGCGTCTGGAAACCCTGATGATTGCGCGGGCAGCCGATTACGCCGCTGCTTCGTGCCAGTCGCCGAAAGGATCAGGCAGCAGGCGCCAGCCTTCGCTGCCAAGGACCATCTCGGTATCGGTTAGCAGGCAATCATCCAGTTCTGCAGTCAGCCTTTCGAAGTCCATGTTCTGGCCGATAAACACCAACTCCTGACGGCAGTCACCGGTCTGCGATGTCCAGTTCTGCATGATCGCCCGAGCGTCCTCCTGATCCTGCGGCCATTGCGCCTTGGGCACGAAACGCCACCAGCGACCGGCGAAACCGTGGCGCATCAAACCGCCTGCCTGAGACCAACTGCCGGCATCTTGATGCTTGCTCGCCAGCCAGAAAAAGCCTTTGGAGCGCAGCAGCTTGCCGTTGTCCCAGTCTCGGTTCACGAAGTCGAAGAACCGCTGCGGGTGAAACGGCCTACGCGCCCTGTAGGCGGTGGACGCAATGCCGTATGCGTGTGTTTCCGAGGTGTGCTCGCCGCGCAGTTCTTTGAGCCAGCCGGGCGCTTGAGAGGCGCGCTCGAAATCAAAGCGTCCGGTGTCGAGGATTTTGGCAAGCGGGACCTGACCCATGACCATCGGGATAATCTCGGCCTGAGCATTGAGTCGCTGCAGGATGGCCATCAACTCCATGCGTTCGCTTGAGCTGATCAAATCAATTTTGCTGATGAGGATGACGTCGGCAAATTCGACTTGTTCGATCAGCAAGTCGGTGATCGAGCGTTCATCGTCTTCCCCCAGGGTTTCACCACGGCTGGCCAAACTTTCAGCCGCCTGATAGTCCTGCAGGAAGTTCATGCCGTCGACCACTGTGACCATGGTGTCCAGCCTTGCGACGTCGGCCAGGCTCTGCCCGTCTTCGTCGCGAAACGTGAAGGTCTCGGCCACAGGCAGCGGCTCGGAGATGCCAGTGGATTCGATCAGCAAGTAATCAAATCGGCCGTCCTTAGCCAGCTGGCCGACTTCTTCGAGCAGGTCTTCGCGCAGCGTGCAGCAAATGCAGCCGTTGCTCATTTCCACGAGTTTTTCTTCAGCGCGATTGAGACTGACGTCGCGTTGTATAGCGCCGCCGTCAATGTTGATTTCGCTCATGTCGTTAACAATGACGGCAACGCGCAGATTTTCCCGATTGCGCAGTATGTAATTGAGCAACGTGCTTTTGCCGGCCCCGAGAAATCCGGAGAGAACGGTGACAGGAAGGCGGTTCATGAAGGTCTCATCAGGTGGCAGGTTCAAGTTCTGCATACGTTATAGTATAACAACACTTACCATCCACCTCTTTCTGTCGGGTCTGTAGGAGCGAACTTGTTCGCGAAGCGTCCGATCTGATGCGGCACGGTTTATCGTCCCGCCAGCAATTTGGCTCCTACAGGTCATCCGGCATGTTCAGACCTGCGCCTGCCCACGCGCCTCTTCCTGCTGCCAGGCTACATACGAACCCACCGGCGGGTTGCGCTCGAAGTACTGCTTCATACCTTCAAACAACCCGTCCGCTACCGCCTGCTGATGGCGCGCAGTCACCAGACGCTGGCTGTCCCGGGCATTGGAGATAAACCCGGTTTCCACCAGGATGGACGGCACATCCGGGGACTTGAGCACGGCAAATCCGGCCTGCTCGACGCGCTTCTGGTGCAAATCAGTAATGCCCTGCAAGCTACCGAGAATGGTGTTGCCCAGTTGCAGGCTCGCGGTGATGGTGGCGCTCATCGACATGTCGAGGATCACGCCCGCAAGCATGGGGTCCTTATCCTTCAGATTGAGCAGGCTGGTGGCGCCGATCAGGTCCGCGCCGTTCTCCCGCTGGGCCATGTAACGCGCGGTGGCTGAGGTGGCGCCGCCTTCGGACAAGGCAAATACCGAAGCGCCCGACGCTGTGAGACGCGGCGCAGCATCGGCGTGCACCGAGATAAACATGTCGGCGTTGTACTTGTGGGCGATGTCCACTCGCTTACGCAGCGGGACGAAGAAGTCATCGTTGCGCACCAGCCGCACATCAAAGCCCTTCTCACGTTTCAAGCGCTTGGCCAAAAGCTGTGCGATCGAGAGCACGACATCTTTCTCGCGTTCACCCTTGGAGCCGATGGCGCCAGGGTCTTTGCCGCCATGACCCGCATCAACCACCACCATGATGTCGCGCTTGGGGCCACGTCGGCCAGAGGCCAGCTCTGCCACAGGTTTTACTAGCGGCGCGGCAGCCCGTTGCAACGGCGCAGGGTGGACGTCTGCGCCCAAGTCCAGCACCAGGCGATTGCCTTGCGAGCCTTCCGGGCCGAGCACAAAGCTGTTGAGCTCAACTGCAGAAGCCAGGTCAAGCACGATGCGGGTGTCGCCTTGCCCGAAGTGGCCGGATCGAATCGATTTGATCGGGGTGTTCTCAAGCACCAACTGGTTGAAATTACCCTCAAGCCGCGCTCCGCTGAAGTCGACGATGATGCGCTCCGGGGCACTCAGCGTGAATGTTCTGTATTGCACCGGGCCACTCAAATCGAACACCAATCGCAGCTTGTTATCCGAGCGCCAGAGCCTTGCGTTGCGGATCTGTGTGGCGCTTGCAGTGAAGGGCAGCGCGAAAGCGGCACTGGCCAATAACATATTGAGCAGCATTTGACGTCGATGCATGGCATGTACCGAAAAAGCGAGCGCTAGGCGCGTGGACGGGGGCAGTGATAGTTACTGTATAACATGCCGATCCAGCGCCAAACATGAAGCTTTCGGCGGGTTTGGTTAAAAATTCGACGCACGTGAAGCGCGACTTGGCGGGCAAAAAATCGAGATGAAACAACAGGATGTTCCACGTGGAACACGAATCGCGGCTCAACGTTCCACCACACAGCAAAACGCCCCAATGAATGGGGCGTGAGAGTTACAGCAATTAATCAGGTACGGGGTTTGACGGTCCCGCACTGCTGGCCAAGCCAGACAGCCTTGGTGTCCATGCTTCCGTTCTGTTGCTGCCCCGTAGCGTTGAACGAGCCGACAACGTGGGTGTTGAACTGTCGATCACTGAGGAATTGAGCGGTGCCGGTGCCTTGAGCACGAGGGCAGCTGAATTTGAATTTCCAGTTAGGACCGTTGCGATCGGTGACTTGCTGCGTACATCCAGACTTGGGGTCCTGCAACGGAATCTGTTCGCTTTTCACCTGCTCTGGCGTCAGACAAATACGCACGCCCTTTCCACCCACCGTAACCCCTTGTTTCTCCAGCATTTGCTCCATGGCTGCGCGTTGTTGCGGGGCCATCATCTGCAACTGATTGAGCATGACCTGCATATCAGGAAGCTGTTGGCCGTCCACCAGCATGTTGCTTGAGGTCAGCTCCCACAGTCCAGGTTGCAGCACCTGTGCCTGGGCGAAAGGCGCCGCCAAACAGACCATTAACGCTACGAAGCGCTTTTTCATTTATCTCTTTCCTTTTGTGCCCAAAGCATTTTGAAACGGGCCGACGACAGCGGCCCGTAGATGACGCTTAGACGACGAATACCAACACCAGTTGCACCGCGAATAAAATAGCGACAATCCCCGCCCACTGTGGTCTGTTTAGACATCAAAAAGGCTTGGAGCAAGCTCTCGCATGGATTACCACAGCCCATATTTTTTTGGCTACGTTATCGGCTTCACTCACCTGCTCGGCATCATAGCCGCGATCCACGCCTTGATGACGGTTCGCACCGCTCAAGGTTCTATCGCCTGGGCGATGCCGCTGATTTTTATCCCCTACATCACGCTGATTCCTTACCTGGTGTTCGGCCGCAGTTCATTCGACGCCTACATCAAGGCGCGGCGTCAGGCCAACCGCGAGATGCGTGACGCCATCGGCAGTCTGAACTGGCGGCCCTGGATTGAAGAGGCTGTCGCTGCACGGCAATCCCCTGCCTACGTGTCGTTGCGAGCGATGCCGAAACTGGGGCGGATGCCATGCCTTGCGAACAACGAAGTCAAACTGCTGATCAACGGCGATGCGACCTTTGGCGCCATCTTCGATGCCATCAGCAAAGCCAAGCAGGCCGTGCTCGTGCA
Organism: Pseudomonas rosaeacicularis; assembly: GCF_057128745.1. Taxonomy (NCBI): domain Bacteria; kingdom Pseudomonadati; phylum Pseudomonadota; class Gammaproteobacteria; order Pseudomonadales; family Pseudomonadaceae; genus Pseudomonas; species Pseudomonas rosaeacicularis. The sequence goes on along the minus strand of NZ_JBSKHT010000001.1, from coordinate 8,989 downwards.
GTTTTTCATCATCCACGACGACGATCTCGGCCGACGCCTGCAAACGTTGCTGCTGGAGAAGGCCGCCACGGGAGTTGCGATTCATGTGTTGTATGACCGAATCGGCAGCCACGCCCTCCCCGCTGCCTACATCGAGAAACTGCGTGCCGGCGGCGTACAAATCAAAGCCTTCGCGACACGCAGTGGCTGGCTGAATCGGTTTCAGATCAACTTCAGGAATCACCGAAAAATTGTCGTGGTGGATGGAGAGATTGGCTTCGTTGGCGGGCACAACGTGGGCGACGAATACCTGGGGCTCAAGCCTCCTCTGGCGCCATGGCGCGATACGCACGTAGCCGTTGTCGGGCCAGTGGTGGCGTGCCTGCAAGAGTCGTTCGCAGAGGACTGGTTCTGGGCGACACGGGAACTACCGCCGCTGATATTGCCGGAGTCGTATCCGGAAGATGGCGTGCTGTGTCAACTGCTCGCGAGCGGTCCAGCCGATCCGCAGGAAACCTGCTCGCTGTTCTTCGTTGAAGCGATCCATGCGGCGACCGAGCGAGTCTGGATCACCACGCCTTACTTCATCCCCGATGAAGCCGTATCAGCCGCTCTTTATCTGGCCGTCCTGCGCGGGGTGGACGTGCGGATTCTGCTGCCGTCGCGACCTGACCACTACGTGGTGTATGCGGCATCCAGCCTGTTTGCATTTGAAGCAGTCCGCGCCGGGGTGAGGATCTTTCGCTACAAGCCGGGTTTCCTGCACCAGAAGGTGGTGCTGGTGGACAACGAAATCAGCGCCATCGGCAGCGCCAACATGGACAACCGCTCGTTCCGGCTTAACTTCGAATTGATGCTACTGACGGTGGACGAAGACTTCGCGCGGCAGGTTGAGGAAATGCTGAACGCAGACTTTGCCGTGGCCCATGAGCTGTCGATTGAAGAGAGCCGCGAGACTCACCATTTTCAGCAGTTGGGGATGCGAGTGGCGCGGTTGATCTCGCCGATTTTGTAAGTATCCCGCAGCTGGCGAGGTATATGTGGGAGCGGACCCGTCCGCGAAGAGGTCGGCGAATCCGATAAAGATTTGTAGCCTGGCAGAAAGTCTTCGCGGTGGGTCCGCTCCCACGGGGTGAGCGTTCAACCCTTGGGAGCGGCAGCGCTGCATCCTTCAGCGGTAGATGTCTTCCCGCGTCAGCGGCAGATCATGGCCTCCATCCGCCAACGGCTTAACCGCCAACACCTGGTGCAGATTGATCCAGCCTTGGGAGAACGCGTAAGCACACCCGGCCAGATATAAGCGCCAAATCCGCAATGCCTGTTCAGGCACTATCGCTGCCGCGACCTCCAATTTTTCCTCCAGCCGTGCGCTCCAGTGATCCAGCGTCTTGGCGTAATGCAGCCGCAGGCTTTCCACGTCCACCACCTCAAGACCGGCCTCGCTGATGTGCGCAGTGATCATCGACAAATGCGGCAACTCGCCGTTGGGGAATACGTAACGGTCAATAAAATCCCCTGCGCCTCGGCCCACTGGACGACCGTCCGTGTGTTTGGCGGTGATGCCGTGGTTCATCACCAGACCGCCCTCCTTCACCGCGCCAAACAGGCACTTGGCGTACAGATCCAGATTGGCATGGCCGACGTGCTCAAACATACCGACGCTGACAACTTTGTCGAAACGACCGTCCTGCGGCAGGTCACGATAATCCAGCAGCTGTAGCTCTATTTGATCTTCCAGCCCCTCAGCCTTCACCCGCTCCTGAGCCAGCGCCAACTGCTCGCGACTCAAGGTAATGCCGAAGACTTTCACGCCGTATTCACGTGCCGCGAATCGAGCCAACCCGCCCCAACCGCAACCGACGTCCAGCAAGTACTCGCCTGGCTGGAGCCGCAACTTGCGACACAAGTGATGGAATTTATCTTGCTGGGCCTGCTCAAGCGTCTCGTTGCCAGTCTTGAAATAGGCGCAGGAGTAGACCATATCCTTGTCGAGCCAGAGCTGATAAAACGCGTTGGACAGGTCGTAATGGTAGGAGATGGACGCAGCGTCGGTCTCTTTGTCGTGCCCGGTGCGCACGACGAGTTCCTCTTCTTCCTCGTCGCCCAAGGCCTTGCTCAATTGATCGCAGACTCGCACAACTTCGCTGATCGAGCCCACGAGCTCCAGACGTCCTTCGACAAACGCGCTGCCTAGCAAGCCCAGGCTTGGGTGGGTCAATCCGGAAACCAAGAGGGGATCTTTGACGACAATAGTGACCTTGGGCGTGGGCCCAAGATCCAGCTCATGGCCGTCCCAAAGTTTTAGCCGAAGCGGTAGGTGAAGATTCTGTAACGCCGGTGGTAATTTCGCGAGCATTGAGAAAACCCCCTGATCCAGAAACATAGAAAAGGGTAGTCCAAAACCGGTTCCGTATCGGAGCCGTCAGGCGATCGGCTTTAAGAGCAAACTGCATGAATCAACGTCCGGGTACTGCCCTGTGCCCCAAGGATTCGAGCCAATTTGATGCCTGCGATGGAGCACCCTCTTCATGACTTTGGATAATTTGTAACAGAGTTCTTCAAAGCTCAAGCGAATTTTTATACTTAGGCGCAGCCTCTAGTCCGGCACTTTCAGGCAAATCGCCGGAAAATCAAGGCTTAAGGGAATTATTAAATTTTGCAATTGGCTCATGAAACCGCAGCAAACGGCCTGCATTTCCCAGGACCAGCAAAGTGCTGAGATTGTGCAGCACGGCCGCGATCATCGCGCCGGCAGCGCCCAACACGCCAAATGCAGCGAGTGCAACAATCGCCAGCGTCCAGCCCAAGCCGATGATCACGTTCACCTTTAACGTTTGTCGGCACTGACGGCTCAGGCGCACGCAGGTGCCCAGTCGACGCAGATCACTGCCGATCAGCACGATATCCGCTGACGCCAAGGCAATGTCCGCGCCGCCTGCGCCCATCGCAACTCCTACCACGCCAGCCTTCAACGCCAGCGAGTCGTTGATGCCATCGCCTACCACCATGGGCCGGAAACCATTTTTGATTTCACCCATGACTCGGTTGAGTTTGTCTTCGGGCAGGGCCTGCGCTTCGATATCGCTGATGCCGACCTCATGGCCGACGCTGTCGGCCACGCTTTGCCGGTCACCGGTGAGCAACAACTGGCGACCCATGCCCAGTTCACGCAACTCGGCCAGCGCCTGGCGCGCTTCCGGCTTGAGACTGTCGGCCAGCAGCAGCCAGGCGAGAAACACCCCGTCCACCGCGAGCCCTGCAATCGGTCCATCGTGAATGGGAACCGGTGAAGTCACGATCCCTAATTGTTCGAACAACTCCGGTCGACCCAGTGCCGCTTCGCCGTGGGACGTCTGCGCGACGACGCCCAGACCCTGCCGCTCGCGGATGTCCTGGAGTGGCAACAGTTGGTCTTTTTCCACCAGCAGCGCCAATGCACGACTGACCGGATGACTGCTCGCCGCGCCAAGGCTGGCGGCCAAAGACAGCACGCTTTTCGATTCGCCGTTCACGGCCTGCATCGATTGCAGCCGCAAGCTGCCGAAGGTCAGCGTGCCGGTTTTATCCACAACCAGCGATGTCAGATCGGCCAGCTCCTCGAGAAACGCCGAGCTGCGGATCAGAATCCCATGCCGCGCAGCGACCGCAATCCCGGCAATGGCCGTCGCAGGCGCCGACAGCACCAACGCACAAGGACAGGCCGCCACCAACACCGCCAGCATGGCCTGGGCGTTATTGGTGATGAACCACGTCACTGCCGCGATCAGCAACACCAGCACCATGTAGCTGCCGGCATAACGCTCGAGCAACCGAGTGATCGGCGGCTTTGAACGTTCAGCGTTTTGCATCAGCGCGATGACTTTGCCCAGCGTCGACTCATTGCCAATGCGCGTGACTTTGATCCTTAGCAGGCCATCGAGATTGATCGCACCGCCGAACACCTCCATACCCGCCCTCGCTTCCAGCGGCACCGACTCACCCGTAATCGGCGCTGTGTCGAGGCTGGCTTGACCGGAGATGACCTTGCCATCAGCGGGCACGCGATCACCCGCGCGAACCTCAACCTGATCGCCCGCCTTCAACGTGCCGTTATCCACTTCGCGGATGGTGCCGTCAGCGCTGAGCAAGCGGGCGTGGCTGCGCGTGAGCTTGCCCAACGCCTGAATCGCCTCTTGGGAACCGATCACGCTGCGCTCTTCCAGCACATGGCCGAAGATCATGATGATCGGCAGCAGCGCAGCGGTCATCAGATCGCCAGTCGCCCAAGCGCCCAACATGGCCAGCGCGATCAATTGATCAGTGATGCCGTGCAGGCTCGGGTAACGCAGGCTGTGCCAACCGGCGCTGACCACCGGAATCGCCACCAGCAACGACGCGGCCCCCAACAGCAACTGGCTGACGCCCACCTGCTCAGGAGCAAAAAAGCGCCAGACCAGCCCCAACGCCAGCAAGCCGAGGGCGAGCATCGCCAGGGTCAGTTGCTGCGCCGCGCTGCGCTGTTCGGAGCGGGTGAGCATGCTCCCCGGCGTCGCGGGTTCGGCATGGGTGTGAACGGATTCGCCACTCATTTATCTGCTCCCTGAATAATCAGGCGTGAGTCGTCTTTAGGATTGACAGTGGTCACCGAGCCCGCCTGACCGAGTATTTTCGGCACACGCTCGCGGTAGATCCGCTGCAGCAAACCGGGGTCACTCTGGTCTTGTGTCGACTGCGCAAGGCCGGTGACTGTCGCTGTATCGGTTTGCGCCTTGGCCAGCCTTTCGGATGCCTGGGCATGGGCGACCTGCACCGTGCGGTCGGCCTGTTGATTGGCGGTCTGATTGAGTTTTTCTGCGTCGGTTCGCGCATTGGCTACCGCTTGATCGGCCTGCTGACTCGCCGTCAATACAGCGTTGAACGCGTTGACTGCGGCGGTAGGCAGACTCGATTGCACGTCCACCCGCGCCACCTCAATGCCGACGCCTGCACCGGTCGCCGTCAGCTCCTTCAGACGCTGATTGATACCCTGCACCAGATCGCCGCGAAGGCGCTCACGTCGCTCTGCAGACTGACTGTCCGCGCCCACCAGCTCGGGGCGCGCCACCAGAATAGTGTCCAGATCCCGGGCTGCCGTGAGGGCGACGGCGCTGCGAGTGACCAAACGATCCAGCGCCGGCAGCACATGCTCGCCTTGCAGCACGTAGGCGCGTGGGTCGGTGACTTTGTAGTACACCGTCACATCCAGCTGTACGACACCGGCATCTCCGGTCAGGAGAAAACCCGAACCCGCCAGCGCATCACTCATCGGTGTGGCGAAGCTTGCGACTTTGTCGGCAGCCAGCGCCGTCGGAGAACGCAACAACGTTTCGACGTGGCGCTCAATCACCCGATCCGCTGAGGGTAGCAACACCACTTGTTCAAACGGTTGCGGCCAAGCCATCAGCAACCCGGCGTTCTGCACCCGGTCCAGTGCGCCCATGTGAAACACCACGGCGCGGTTTTGCGGATCGATCTGCCGCACGTTCGAGAACGCCCAGCCCAACGCCGCTAGCACCGTGACCGCGTAAAGCCCGATAAAGGCCAAACGGCTGGCCTGCAACCACGGGCTGTTGCTGACCGGTCGCTCGCCCGCCAGTGAGCCGCCAGCGATTGGCGCATCTTGCTCGCTCATGGTTGCGTCCCAAGCTTGCCGTCCAGGGTCGGCGGGCCATCGACCAGCACGCGGAACGGCGCCGCATCAGTGCGCAGAATCAGCTTGGTGGTGGGGCCAACGACCGTCCCGAGAGTGTCCAGCGAGCGCAGCAAGTTGTAGAGCTGCGGCGAACCAGCGTAGGCACGGCCATAAATCTGCGCGGCCTCGACCCGCGACTGCGCTTCGATATCGGCCGCTTTGACGGTGGCATCGGCTTCGACGATGCGCGCATCACGCTCGGCAGCGGAGCGAATCTGCGCCGCTTCGCGCTTGCCGATGGCGGTGCGTTCGGTGGCGATGGTTTCACGCTCGGCGCGCATGCGATCCACTGTGGCGTTGAGCGTTACCGAAGGCAGTGTCAGACGCTCAACACCCACTTGCAGGACGCGTACGCCGTAGGTCGTGAGCAGTTGCTGATCGATCTGCTGACGCAGCTGGTTTTCAAAATCGGTGATCCGCACCTGGCTGGCATCGGTATTGACCAGGCTCGACAGATCGAAACTGGCGGCGGTGGTCTCCAGTGCTGAGCCGACGAAGGTTCGAATCTGCCGCGCGGCTTCGTCCGGCTGGTTTTGCACGGCGCGCATGAAACGCTTCACGTTGTCCGGATCGCCCTGCACCTGCCAGGCGACATACGCCTGGACGATGATGCGCAGGCCATCGCGAGTGCCGACATCCTGCAGGCCGCTGGAGGTGGTGCGCAGGCGCAAGTCGACCGGAATGGTCGCCTCGAACGGCGCCGGCCAACGCCAGCTCAAGCCCGGATCGAGCAACACCCGGGACGGATTACCGAACCGCGTCACCACCGTGGCCTCACCGGATCGTACCTGCACCAGACTCGCGGCAGCGACGGCGAAAGCGATCAACACCACCGCCAGCGCCGTACGCCGCCACGGAAAACCGACTGGCGCGGAAGCTTCGCCGTGATGATGGCCGTGGTGGTGCCCGCCGTGACCGTGGTCGTGACCTGAATGGTCATGGTGATCGTGTGAATGAAACAGACTCAAGGGACGACTCCTTATTCAGCCGCTTTGCTGGGCGCCGTTGGGTCGGCCGGCAGTGTGAATGTGCGCAGATCAATAGTCGGCGGTGTGGTGCCGCCCAAACGATGATCGATAACCAACAACTTGGCGTGCTGTAAGCCCTGGGTGAGTTGCGACAGGTATTGCTCCAGCAAAAACGCCTGACCGGCCTTGGCGTATGCCTGACGCTCGGCGCTGAAACGCAAATCTGCCGCTTGCGCGGTCGCCATCACTTCCCGCGAATCGGCCGCCGCCTGGTCGTGGGCCATGCTGGCGTGCAACTGCGCCACGTTGGACTGATCCGCAGCCGCGCCGCGCTCCCGGGATATCAACGCTTGAGCGCTGATCTGCGCCGCCTGCACTGCGTGATAGGCGTTGGCTGCGCCTGCGGGCGGGTGAATCGATTCCACCACGGTGGCTAGAATTTCCACGCCGCTGTCGAGTTTTTTCAGGTCGCGCTGCACCGCATTGCCAATGTCGGCCGCCAGATCGGTGCGCTGTTCACCGAGCAGCTCATCCAGCGTGCGCGAGGCGAAATCGTGAACCAGAATGCGGCTGGCAGTGCTGCGAATCAGGCTGACGACGTTAGCGCTGTTGTAGGTCGCGGCCATCGCTGCTTCATCGGTCAGGCCGATGCGATATACAAAGCGCACATCCATATTGACGATCTGAAAGCTCTGCTTGTCGCCGGTGCTGCTGGCGATCACTTGCGACTTGTCATTGACGTGGCTGGCGTCCCACAAGCGATTGGCGACGGCCGGCGGCGGCCCTTCGGCCGGGTCCAGCGCTTGTTCGGTGGCGCTGGCGTCCGACACGCTGGTGGCGAGTTCGTGAACCACGCCGTTTTCCACCGCCAGCATCCGGCCAAAGGGCCACGGCAGACCGGCGTGCAAACCTGGGCCGAGTACCTCAACCGGCTTGCCGAAGCGCTCGTAAATGCCGCGCCCCTGCATCGGGATTTCATGGACGCCACTCAGCACCCAACCCAAGGCGGCGATGACCGCCAGCACCGGCAGAAAGGCCCGGCGCATGTAGGTAAATGCCCAGACCTGCCGCAGATCAATGCCGAAACGGTTATGGAGTTCGTGTTGCAGCGCCATGAGTGGCTGCGGCGGCCAGCGCAGCAGACCGGCAATGAAACTGCTGGCCATCAGGCGCGGTTCGACGCGCTCGTTGCGTGGGCTGAACACCGACAAGATCGCGCGGATCAACAGCTCCAGCGCTACCAGACCCGTCAACAGGCCGATCAAAACGGCAAGACGTGCAGGCCATATCCGCTCGGAGGATGAGAAGAACAAGCACAATGCGCCAATCAACAGGCTGCCGATGGCTACCCGCGTCAGTTGCGCCAGTTGATCCGCCTCAGGCCAGTTGGTCGCAGGCTCGTTGCTCAACTGTCGCTCCAGCACCAGCAAGCCGAACGCCATCAGGAGCAACAGACCCCCGACGATGTTGCCCGCCTGAGTCAGGTCAGTGCCTGGCAACGACGTGTTCCAGATCAGCTTGATACTGATCAGCGACAGCAGGGCCCAACCGGCCAGCCAGAACGTCGGCAAGCCGATCAGCGCCACCATTGAAGATCCTCGCCCGCCGATGCGTGCCAGCAGGCGGTCGTACCATCCGCTTTCGTCTTCGGGCAGCGCGTCTGCAACGTCCACCTCGGCTGGCGCAGGCAGCGCAATGGCTTCTGCACGCCATAGCGCGACGACCTGCGCCGACTGCAATCCTGCCGCGAGCACTAGAAAGCTTGCCGCCGAGTTGGTCAGTACCGCGGTCCACAGGGAGTTGGGAGAGAACAGATCGACGAACAACGACACGATGAGCGCGAACACGCCCAGCCCACCAATCAGGTACGTCAGCCTTGCCAGACGTCGCGCCTGAATCGAGGCGCGCTGAAACCGTGGCAGTCCCTCCAGCGCAAAACCTTCACCATCTAAATCAACCCGCATCGACACCCCAAACTCTACTGAATGCTCTAGCCATCGGCCTTGTTCTACGCTGCGGCGCTGCTCGAGCAATATGCAGAAACACAGTTACATAAGGGGCGTTACGATATAACAAAAATGGTGAAATTTTCGTCGGGCTGGTGATATCACAACCATTGAATTGTTGAGTCAGACAGGCAGCCGACAGGTTTAGGCGATTGCCTGTATCGATACGTCGGAGCCGTGCCTGTAGGAGCCAACTTGTTGGCGAGCTCTTTGACGCGGTATGTCCGATACACCGCCTCGCGAACAAGTTGTTGTGGCTCAATATTTATGGACCATGATGTAGGAGTTTCAACTTAAGGAAGCATCATGGGATTTCGGGTTGTTAG